>JAUVLN010000239.1 GCA_030600725.1 Thermoplasmatota archaeon
AGGGATTTCCTGAAAAAGCTTGACACGTGGCTCATCAGGTTCACGGACCCTCTGGAGGAGATACAGGACGCCGTTGACGACGCCTTCAAGAACGGCTTCGTGCTGGCAGCCTACAGGGGCTCCACAATGGTGGGGATAACGATCCTCTCCACCAGCAGATACGAGAGGTTCTTCCCCAAATATCATCTATCCTACATTGCCACAAAGAAGGACATAAAGGGAATGGGGATCGCAACCCAACTGATGCAGAAAGCTATCGAGGTGACCGGGGGAGAATTCACACTTCACGTCGAGGCGGACAACAAACGGGCCATCAAGCTCTACGAGAAGATGGGGCTGAAGAAGAAGTACTACAGGATGTTCTACAGAGGTGGTGTCCACGGTGAGGAACAGTAGTCTGACAGGTGAGGAAACAGGGGAGATGACCGAGTTTCTAAAGGAGCTCATCCGGACGCCCAGTGCTGAGAACAACGGGAACGGGATATATAAACTGGTGAAAGAGTATCTCGAAGAAAGGGGACTTGAGCCGGCGATACAGGTGCTCCGGAACCCGTATATGGCAAACAGGGACCGTTCGAACCTTTTGCTGAAGCTGGGGAACGGCAAAGGGCCCAGGATAATGCTCAACGGACATCTCGATACGGTGATGGCCTCATCCGAGTGGTTTCACGACCCTTTCGAGGGAGTCGAGGAAGGGGGCAGAATCTTCGGCCTCGGGGCAGCTGACATGAAGGGAGGGTGCGCTGCCATGATCGGCTCCGTACTTGCGCTGAAGGATCGGCTCAGTGAGATCAACGGGGAGCTTCTGGTCACATTCGTCTACGGTGAGGAGGCACCTTTCTCCCTCGGGGCGGACACCCTGCTTCGCGAGTATCCGCTTAAGGATTACGATCTGATCATAATCCCCGAACCCTCGCCAGTCCTGGCCATCAACGACTACTGTATCACTCACAGGAAGGTCCATAAAGCCAGTTTCCCCACGCCCATCATAGGGGCCGAGGGCAGAATACTCTTTGAGATAGAGCTTATCGGCAGATCCGCCCATGCCTCCCATCCATCACAGGGGATCAACGCCCTCGAGGACGCATCCATGCTTATCCACAAGCTAACCGAGTTCGAACTCTACTCCAGCGTCAAGATGGGGCGCGGACACTACTGCGTCCTCAACATCGAGGGTGGGGACCAGACATTCACGGTCCCGAGCTACTGTAAGATCTACATTAACAGACAGTTGACTCTGGGCGAGGATTCCAGGAAGGTCACGAATGAGCTCAGAATGATAGTAAAGCGGATGAAGATCCGGTCCAAGGTCACCATCAAGAAGCGCTTCTCCCCCGATCCCCTGTTAGAATACAGGCCATACATGAACGAGGGCGGGGAGATGCTGGACCGCTTCATTGAGATGCTTCCCAAGCCCGAAAGGGGAAAGAGTTGCAGGTTCACAACGAGCAGCGTGGGGGATTTCAACATCTTCGCCACAAGGACGGGGGTTCCGACCCTGGTGTTCGGCCCTGGAGGAGGCAACATCCACTCCCCCAACGAATACGCGAACAGGGACGAGGTGGTCAAGACGGCGGAGTATCTCTTGAATTTCATGATGGAGGTGTTCTCATAGGTGAGTATCCGAAGGTCGTCATCGACCTGGGCAAGTTGGAGAATAACGCCCGAACCGTGTGCGAGCTCGCACGGGCCAGCGGGATCGAAGTGACCGGTGTGAACAAGGCCACCTGCGGCAATCCGCTCGTGGCGAAGGCCATGCTCGCTGGTGGGGTTACATCGATAGGGGACTCCAGAATCGAGAACATTAAGACCATGAGATCTTCGGGGATAAAAACCACATACGTGCTTCTTAGGTCCCCGATGAAGAGCGAGGCGAGGTCCGTCGTCGAGCATGTGGACACTTCATTGAACACCGAGCTGGAAGTTATAAGAGAGCTGTCTGCACATGCGCTGAATTTGAAGAAGGTGCACTCCGTTATTCTCATGGTCGAGATGGGCGATCTGAGGGAGGGTATACTCCCCGAGGACCTGCCGGATACGACCCGGGAGGTCCTTGGCATGGAGGGGATAGAGCTCAGAGGTTTCGGCTTGAACCTTGCATGCTTCGGTGGGGTCGTGCCGACATCCGATAAAATGAATAGGTTCTCGAATATCGTAAAGGAGGTCAAGGACAATACCGGTTACAAGGCGAAGATCTTGAGCGGTGGAAACTCTGCGAACGTACCGCTCCTCCTTTTAAAAGGAGACCCCTCGCCGGTAAACAACCTGAGGATAGGAGAGGCCATCCTTCTGGGCTTGGAAACTGTTAACAGGACCCTAATCCCCGGCACTGAAAGAGACGCATTTATCCTCCAGGCCGAGCTTATCGAGGTGAAGAGAAAGCCGTCAGTACCCTCCGGGACGATCTCCCAGAACGCCTTCGGGGAGACCCCCGATTTCGAGGACATAGGTACTATCACTAGGGGGATCGTGGGTCTGGGAAGGCAGGATGTCATCGTCGAGGACCTGGAACCCCTCATGAAAGGGATAGGGATACTTGGGTCCTCGAGCGACCATATAATATTGAAGCTGGACGGTGAACACAAGGTGGGGGATGTCATCGAGTTCAGGCTCAACTACGGCGCACTGGTCCACTCATTCACCAGTCAGTACGTGAACAAGGAGTACCTGGGCGACCTCGAAAAGACGCCAAACATTAAATAAACAGTATCAGCTGGGATATGTGGTCTCGAAGAATGATAGGAGGATCATAGAGCTCCTCCAGAGGGATGCCAGGATGCCCATCTCACGGATAGCAAAAGAGGTGGGGCTAAGCGAGAACGGCGTCAAATACCGGCTGGAGAAGCTCGAGAAGGACGGTGTGATCAGCCAGTATGCGCTCCTTGTAAACCCGGCTAAGATCGGAAAGAAGGTAAAGGGTATCTTTAACGTACAACTGGAGCCCTCGGAAATTCGGAAGACCATCCGGAAGATGAAGGAGTTCGAGGAGTTCATCAAGGTATATCAGACATCTGGACACTACTCCATTGTGGCCATCGGCCTGTTCGAATCCAACGAGAAACTATCCGACTTCATAAACAACAGCCTCCTTGTCAAGTGCGATATCAAGGACTACTGTGTCGATATAGTGATCAGGCAATACAAGGACTCCATTTACCGGATATAATGGCCCATTATCCCATCCTCATCTTCTTATTCGAGTTCAATGGATTTCAGAACCGGGCGCCGGTATGGGAGGATCGCCAGTATGTCCTTCAATTATTGTAGTGACCATAGTGTTCATATCCATTTGTCCTGCCTATTCAACGGCACAGAGGGAGACAGGGGTCGTTTTCGGCAGTTACGATAAAATGTATATCACATCCTCACAAAGCCCATGTACTCCTCATTGTCCGCCAGAAGCACATCGTGTTCATACTCCTCGGGGGGAATTAAAAACAAACATACTCATTTACATAAAGGGAGATTGTAACAAGAATTATTAATTGGCACAAATCTACGGAGTGAACCTTATACACCTACAACGGAGTGTTAGATCACTTCCTAAACCCCCCCGAAAGAGACAAAGTTCAAGAATTCGGAGAGTCGTGATTATACCAACAGGTACGGGATCAAACGGTGTCCGGAGCATCGAAAACTACTGATTCCGTTTCCGATTTGTTTGACCAATTTGAGATTGGTCAAAATCGACATAGGTAGGCCCTCGCAGGCTGTCCCTGTCACACCACCGGGCATACGGAACCGTACACGGCGGTTCGATATGATTTAGCGATTACTTTGATCTCGGACCTCAGAGTTCGAAAAGACCTGAAGAACTGAAGA
>JAUVLN010000216.1 GCA_030600725.1 Thermoplasmatota archaeon
GGCCTCATAATGGAATTCGAACCAAACCCCTGCAGCGGACATAGATTAATATATTCCATTTCGTATGAGGCACGCTTCGGTTCGGCCAATGGATGGTGACGAGATGGTAAAGGAGACCCCACTTGCAAGAGTACATGAGGAGATCGGCGGAAATATGGTGGTTTTTTCCGGTTGGTATCTTCCCACACATTATACGACGATCACGGATGAACACGTAACGGTCAGGGGGGGTGTGGGTGTCTTCGACGTATCCCATATGGGCAATTTCCGGATCTACGGCGACACCGCCACGGAGACCCTTTCAAATATACTCACCCAGGACATCAGGGGGATGAGGATAAAACAGCTGAAGTACACTCATTTCCTCAACGAGGAGGGCCAGATCGTCGATGATATGATCGTGGCCAGGCTGGGAACGGAGCACTATTTCGCCGTGCCCAATGCCGCGAAGATAGCCCTCGACTGGGGCCACTTCAACAAACACAGGAAGGAGGGGACCGTGATGGAGGACATCTCCGACGATTACGCGATAATAGCCGTACAGGGTCCGAAGGCCGCGGATGTCATGAGGAAGGTGACGACGAATCCATGTGATATGAAGTTCTTCAACTGCGACTACATGCATTTCAGGGACCTTGATCGAACCTTCCTTGTTTGGAGGTCCGGCTATACCGGAGAGGACGGCTTTGAACTGATGATCCCCAATGAGGATGCGAAGGCCGTTTGGGCCTCACTGTTCAAGCACGGAGAGGGGTTCGGCATCAAGCCAATCGGGCTTGGAGCAAGGGACACCCTCCGGCTGGAGAAGGCGCTCCTCCTCTCCGGTCAGGACTTCGATTTCAACCACACTTCCCTGGATACCAATGTCTCATGGGTTGTCAAGTGGGATCATGATTTCGTGGGCAAGGCCGTTCTCGAGAAACAGAAGGAGGAGGGGATCAAGGAGAAGTTCGTGGCCTTCCATCTGAAGGACCGGGGCATCCCGAGGACCGGGATGGAGATCCTCAAGGACGGTGAGGTAGTAGGCATTGTCACCTCCGGCACCATGGTGCCAGGAAAGGGCATAGGGGTGGGCCTTGGATACGTCCGATATGATCTGAAGGAGCCAGGCACCGAGATCACGGTGAGGATAAGGAATAGGGACGTGCCTGCGGTAGTAGTGAACCCCAGGGCCTGAGATTCTCAGATGGGGTTTTTTTTTCAAACCCCCTATTTCCGCCCTCCTTTTTTTGGGGTTTTGCTATAGTAATATCGTTTTTTTCTATAATTTTATTGAAAAGGATATGTTTTTCCCGACAGGTTAATATACCCTATATCACTGCGGAGTCAAAGGAGGAACCGAAATGGCAAGGAGAAGCGCAACGAGGGAGGCGAAGAAGCTCAAGGATAAATGGAAGGCGAAGCAGTGGTACTCGGTCATAGCCCCGATGATGTTCAACAGGGCGAAGATCGGGGAGACGCTCGCCGACGAGCCGGAGAAACTGCTTGGAAGGACCATAGAGGTCACCCTTGCCGACCTCATCGGGGACTACAAGTACATGCACATCAAGCTGAGGTTCAAGATCGTGGACCACTCAACGTCCGAGGCCTATACGCGGTTCATTGGACACGACCTCACGTCCGACTTCATCAGAAGACAGACCAGGAGGAAGAGGACCAAGATGGAGGGGGTCTTCGATACCATATCAAAGGATGGATACAGGATCCGGATAAAGCCGATGGCGATCTCCGACAAGAGGATCCAGAGCTCGGTCCAGTATGAGATACGGAAGAGGATGGACGAGCTGGTCACGAAGATGGGCGAGGAGCACACGTTCTCCGAGATAGTGTCCCTGATCCTCACCTCCGACAGGACCCGGTCCCTCGGGAACACGATCCAGAAGGAGTGCAAGATCATCTACCCGCTCAAGAGGGTCGATGTCAGGAGGCTAGAGGTTCTGGAGATCCCCTCCGGAGAGGATGCCTCCGAGGTCCTCTCTGCGGATCTGGTCCCCCTCCCCGCCGAGCCGGGTGATGAGCCGGAACCGGAGCCAGCTGACGAAGGGAAGAAGCCGATGGACGCTGCCAAGGAGGAGGTAAAGGAGGAGAAGGCTGAAGGTCCCAAGGAAGGGATATCCGGGGGAACTGGAAAAGAGGACAAGTGACCACATCGGACGTTTTTTTAGGCGATTCGATCGGATCGGAGTTTCCCAGGCGCACTGAGGTGCGGCCTCAGAGTGCCTGGCTTTACACCCCGATACGCAAAATATATATATCCGAACATCGCCTATATTCAACTGATACACCTACGCCAACCGACCCGTTGAGTTTGGGCGATGCAAGGCTCACCGAAAGGCGAAATGAAGAGCAAAATCAATAAGCATAAATATCCTAGCTCCATTAAGCCATAACGCGTCATATGCTTATTTGCTTCCATCGGGTTTCAACGACATCCGTGTCGGGGGTTGAGCCCTTCGGGCTCTGGCATAGTGATATGGGGGTACCTCCTGTATCAGGTATCGATGATATCCGAACGAAAAAAAAGGGGTGAATGAACTTGGCGAGCAATGGAGATGTGAACGGAATGAGAAAACTCGCTTTAACTATCCTTCTGGCGATGCTGATGCTGCTGCCCGTGTCCCTGCTGGGCCAATCCGCGACAGGAGGGGGTGTCGTATCCACGGAGGAGACGAGGTCCTCCACCAGGGGATGGCTTGACATCGAGATCGAGGATATTCAAAAGGTGAAGACCTCCGCCTCGAACAACATCTACCCCGGGCAGGTCCTGGGGATCGACGTGAACCTCGTTCACGGATACAGGCCCTATCTGAGCGAGACCTCGATCACCAACAAGAACGCGTTCACGGTCGTGCTCATCATCGACGATGGCGGAGACAACGTCTCGTCTCCATTCCAGACCGTCTCATCAATGCCCCATAATAGATACACGGCGGGGCAGGGCGGAACCGCATCCGTCCCCCTCTCGATACGCTTCTATTGGGACGTCCCCCTCAAGTTGCCAAAGGATTGGGATACCTGGACCAACAACCAGTTCAAGGTATCCGCGACGATAACCGTGGATGACGATGACAAATCGGACAACTACAGAACCGGCTCCGGCATTCGGGTGATCGAGCCAGAGTTTTCCCCTGGTATCCTCGAGGAAGATCAGGAGGAGGACGGTAAGGATGTCATCAACGGCCCCATCCATACGGTATCCGTTGGCCAATATATCAACCTCCCCTTCAGGCTGCACAACTTCGGGAGCAACATAGACCGGATCGGCATCAGGTATCTGAGCATTCCCGAGGGTTGGAAGCCCGAGGGGTTCGGAGAGGAGGGATTCGACGTATATCCCAACGACTACCTGGAGTTGGAGCTTGCGCTGTTCATCTCACCAAAGAACACCCTGTCCCAGCACAATCTCGAAGCCTCATTCGACTACCTCATTGAGGTTGAGACCTATTCGCTGTTCTATCCGGACGGGGCGACGAACGGGGGCTATCTGAACGATCCGAACCACAGGCACAACTTCCGTTTCACCGTTCGACCCAATCCCAATGTGCGGATAGAGCCTCAATCATATCAGCACTATTTTGAACCGAAGGATAGCAATTACTATGATGTAAAATTCGACCTTACCAACACCGGGAACTATCTAAACACCTTCTACCTGGATGCGCCTCTGGAACTCACGGATATCTCCAACGGCTGGGACGCCTATCCCCATCCAATCCAAACACCCAGATTGGAACCGGGTGAGACGATGACGGTTCTCATCCGCGTGAAGGTACCTGCCAGTGCACCTCACTACTACAACGTGAACCTATTTCTCCGTGCGAGATCGGGCGAGATCGACAAGAGGGACCTGGAAGACGGGATCGCATGTCAGGTGCTCGCATCGACCAGATATGCGGGGAAGATAGAGGATAAGGGGAGTGCCCCGTTCCAGGTGGCCCCGGGCAAGGAATACAATATCTATTTCAATTTCACCAACCAGGGGAACGACAAGGACCCCGATCAATATCTGAAGGTGGGGTACAAACCCCGGGGATGGTCGGTGTACATCGATCAGACAGATCTCAGAAGAGGAAACGGGATCGGCCCCAAGACGACGGTGAGCCTGCCGCTCACGGTTTTCATCCCCGAGACCACAACGGCAAAATTGTATTTCATCCAGATAATCGCAAAAGGCGCCCCCAACGACCGGGAACTGGATTCGGCCAAATACAATTTCAAGGTCGAAGAGCGGCACAAGGTGGGGCTCACGGCCGCCGAGTTCGTGAAGGTCGGTTTCATTGGTGGTCAGGTCGAGTTCCTGGTGGGGGTAAAGAAC
>JAUVLN010000245.1 GCA_030600725.1 Thermoplasmatota archaeon
CTGTCCGGTTCTTGTGGTCCAGGTACTCCTCCAGGGCCTCCGTATTGAGGTTGCCGTACATCTCGGTGGAGAAGTAATCAAGGGTTCCGTTCTCGATCTTCCTGATGCCGCCCGGTGTGAGAGGCTGCCTGTAGACCGATCTCCTTACCCTCGACAAAATTTATCCTCCCTCAGCTCCTCTTTGCGTTTTCCATGAGTGCCTTGATCCTCTTCCTCCGGAAGAAGTCCTCCCTCTCACGCTCCTGAAGCTGCATGTTGATGTACCTCTCGGTATTTACCAGCCTGGGAATGAATATATGCTCCAGCGCGTTGACCCTGCGCTTTGTCTTCTGGATCTCCAACGCCAACCGCTCCATGGCCCCCTCGGCCTCGGCAAGGTTCAACAGATCCTCCAGGGCTTTCCTGTAACCCAGGGCGGAATCATCCAGGGCGGATGGAGTTGACCCCATACCCCACGGAAGGGGCATATCGGCGGGGTCGCCGTCGCTTATCACGGGGACCTTCACGCCCATGATATTTATGGAGTTTATCCGAGGGTCCGGATAAGGGGCCGCGCCCCTGGAATATGACCGAACGGACTCGTACCCCATTATCGCCTGGGCATCCTCTATCGAATACCTTGCTTTCTCGAGGGAGGCGAGAACCTTGCCCTTCATCCTCTTCCTCTTCTTGAGCACATCGAGGAACTGCACCACAAGCGCGTCCCGCTTCTCCCCAAGGAGTTTGTGGCCTTTCTCTGCGAGCAGCCTCTTCTTCCGGACGGAGAGAAGCTCCATCCTCGTGGGGTTGATGCCCTCTATGATCTCGCCTGCCATCCTACCACCTGTTGCTTCATGGAGAAAATCTGATGTATTATCATCCCTTTTTTCAATTATTTGCCGATGAAACTGGACAGTTTCTTCACCTTCTGAAGGTTCCCGGGGTTCTTCTTGAAATATACCCTGAAGGGATCAAGTATCCTGACCATCGCCTCGGCAACGGACTTCTTCAGGTCGGCCGGATGGAGCTCCTTATCGGCAAATGCCTTCCTCAGGTCGTCGTAGCTCTCGAAGTGCATATCGCCGCCCCACTTCTCGGGTCTCCTGATATCCAGATGGCCCTCGTATGGAAATAACACAAGCTGGCAGATCTCCATTACAGGGTTATCGGGCATTCCCTCGGGGCACCACGCCTTCTTTATCTTCCTCCTGATATCATCCTCGGCGTCATGGAGATATATCCCGGATTCGGGGTTTGACTTGGACATCTTCACATCGTCCATCTCCACGTCAGCATCCGTTACGTTGAGAAATAAAAACAGCTCTCTCCTCGCCTCGCTTCTCCTCCATTCCAGTTCCTTGATCGTCCCCACGTTCATGACAGAATCGTCCGGCCCTATATCATGGACGAACCTTGGCATGGATGACTCCAGTCCCTTCTTCTGTGAGAACAGCGCCTCGATCGCCCTCCTCTTCTTCCCACCCTCCAGGGTATTGATGTTCGTCAGCAGGGACCGTGTGGGCTCGCTGATGCCCTCATCCACGACCAGGTCAGGGAGCTTTTCCTCGATCTTCTTTGCCAGCATCTCGTGGTCCAACCCCGATGCTTCTCCCGTCGTCATCTCCATCCTGCCGCTTCTTGAAAGGCTGGAAAGCAGCGGTGTATGAAGGGCGGTCGGCTTCTTGAAGCCTACCTTCTCGGCCACATCGCGTGCAAGCATGTGAGCGTGCCTCTGGTCCATGCCTCCTATGGCAAGGTCAACTCCAAGTTCGAATATATCTGCAACCTGCATGGAGGGATATATGAACTTGGAGGAATCAAGATCGCCCTCGTGCTCCTTTCTACCCATGATGGTCATCGCCCTTTTTATCCGGGATAGGGACGACGCCTTTGCCACACGAAGTACCACAACCCAGTACTTTCCGATGTCCGAGAGCTCGCTCGCCCAGCGGAACTTGATCCTTCCCTCGGCGATATCCTCCTCGAGCCCGAATGCTTTGTAGCAGTCGATGAAGTACCGTCCACAGTCCTGGATCTTATCGATGTCACCTCCGAACTTGTCGTTGATGAAGGCGTGCCAGTCCGCAAGCAGTACCTCGACCTCGAAACCGGCCTCTATCAGCTGCCTGATCTTCCTTGTGATGATAAGCCATCCGATGTGCACGAATCCTGAGGGTTCATAGCCGACGTAAGCCCTGGGGCTCTCATTCGATGCCAACAGAGCTTCGATCTCGGCCCTTGTGACAACTTCCTGGGTTCCGTCCAGGACCAGCTCCAATCTTTTCTCCGGATCCATGTATCTCATCCACCCGATATCTTCGCATACATGCGCGATAGTGTAATAAAGGGTTGACTACTTTAAATTGGTGATGGGTTACAAGAAGAGGAACGGTCCCGGACTGAAGCTGGAGAGGGTTCAAACGGTGACCCTGGACGACCTGAGGCTGGTCCACACCTACCACATCCTGGGCCTGCACTGGGAGGTCGACCACCCGGTGATGACCGTCAGACCGCTAAAAGAGGGGTCGGGAAGTCTGAATTACGACGGCCATCCGATGGATATCGACCTCACAAAGCTCTCAACCATTGAGATGAGGGCTTCCAGGAACATCCAGTGTGTGGGGAGGTTCGAGAGATCCGTGCACATACCCTGCCCGGGAAACGGGCTGCTGGAGGGGTTCGCACAGTGTTATCCCTGCATCTCACACGACATCCCGGATCCAACCTGCATATTCGAACCGCACTGCAACGGCAAAAGGTGCGGGGCCGACTTCTGCCAGATACCTCACGTGGTCTACATCACGATGTTCCACCAGAGGCGGAAGATCGGCATGACCCAGCTTCGGAGGGTGATGGAGAGGGGGACGGAGCAGGGAGCCGATGCCATCATGCCCCTGCTCGTCACGAAGGACCGCTACGGTTCCAGGGTCCTTGAGAAGATCATCTCGAAAAGATACAGGGTCCCCCAGGCCTACAACCCCTCCGTGATCCTCGGGGACATGGTGAAACCGCTGGATGTCGGCCCGATGGCATCCGCGGCCCGGGAGATGCTCGATCGGATCAGAGGGGATTGGGACTCGCTACGCCCCCGGGATATTCCCATTGAAAGGACCCCTCTCGAGATGAACGATGCTCCTGTGATACTGGATCGATATCCACTGGAGGAACCCCTGCCCAGTACGCCCAGAAGGTACAACGGCGAATACATCCGCGGGGAGGTGGTCGGCTTCAAGGGCAAATATGCACATCTGAGGTCCAGCGGCCTGATAGCCGTGAAGATGGGGTCCCTTGTTGGAAAGGTGATCCATACCTCGGATCCCCTGGATCAAACAAATAAATCCAGGGGGTGAAATAGGAATTGTTAAATATGATTATTTCTATAATCATTATAAATATAATCATATGGTGGCTGCGTTGAAATTCTATTTCAGGGAAAAGGAGTTGAGATCACTCGAGCTTATGTATGGATCTTCACCCTCTTTCATAGTTCTCACAGGCAGGAGGAGAGTGGGAAAGACGGAGCTGATCAAGGAGTACATAAAGGAGAAGAGATCAGTATACCTCTTTGTGGATCACAATAGGTCCTCGGAATTATTGATCAGGGATTTCGAAAGCGCGATAAGAAAGCAACTGGGACTCAAAGAATATGTCCGATTTGAGAGTTTCGAGGATATCTTTGAATATCTAATGGACCTGGATGAACGGATAGTTGTCGCCATTGACGAGTTCCAGAGGTTTCT
>JAUVLN010000010.1 GCA_030600725.1 Thermoplasmatota archaeon
AGGGGATGCATGTTGTTGTGAACTATGGTTTGTATTCTCCGAGGTATGTTCGAAAGGCAGTAGTCCAGTCAATATTTGATACGACAGGTGAAGTTATCGATCCTCGTAATCTTTCGTGGCGTTCTTCGATGATATTGAATACTGGCATTGATCCATTATCTTGTCCTTTTTGCAGACGTGAGATGTTGGAGGTATATTTGGTATACAAGTGCAGTAATGGTTTGAGTCCAAGGTGTAGATTATCGTGGGATGATCTATCCGCAATAGATTATCCTTCTGAGGAGATGTATATCACTTCACTGTCTTAGTTTGCTCCGAAGGAGCTTTTTTTATTTGTTCATCACGCATTCAATCCTCTCTTCTAACCCTCCCGTCCCGATATAGGGTCCCGGTCATGTACGCATGAATATTGGGCCCTATATCACTCCTGTTAGGTTTATCGGTAAGAAGAAGAGAGGGTTTCTACAGAGCCTATTGAGCCGAGTTACCAAATCAATGAATCAATGGTCTTCCAGAAATCACATTAAAAGGAGACTTGAACTAAAAATAGAGTGGGCCAGCCCGAGTCCACCCTTTAATCAATTTTCGAATTTTTCCTGACAAGATCGATCAGATCTCTGATATTTCCCCTATCGGTGAAATCCACTGGTTCCTCGAATGCCGCAAGCATGCCCTGTTCATCCTCTGTTAAGTCCTTCTTTTTCTGGAGCATCTTTTTCATCATCATCATAAGCATCCTATCCTTCATGTTCAGCTTATCATAATTGAATCCGCCTCTTAGATAGAAGAAGGCAATGTTTTTCTGATCTTCTTTGGTGAAGTTCTTATCCCATACCTCATCAATTTCCTCCTTTTTTCCAGATGATGCCCCTGTTGCAAACAGGACAATGTTCTTTCCCTTCAATTTGTGCAGGTTTTTATTGATCAGTTTGATCCCGTTGATACCTCCTGCGTAAAGTCCCCCGCCGAAAACGATCGTATCATAATCCTTCAGATCTTCGACCTTAACATCATTCGTACGAACGGCTTTTACGGATAGCTCATCTGCGATCCATTTAGCGTATTTTTCAACAAAACCGGTTTTTGAGCTGTAGACCACGATTGCCTTCATTTGGATCACCAGGTTATAATTTTTAGTAAAGTTCGAAGCTATAAAGGTTTTTATCGAGCCAGGCCGGGGTCACCATGGACACCTACATGACCGATATCTTAGGTAACTCCGGCAGAGCGATCATCGAGGCAATGATCGATGGAGAGAACGTGGAGGATGCTGCGATGCTCGCAAAGGGGAAGCTGCGGCCGAAGATACCCGAGATCGTCGAGGCTGTTCAGTATCCGCTCTCTGAGCACTATCGTGTGGTCCTTGCACGGTACTGGAGGCTTCTGTTGTCGGTGGAAGGAACTCGAATCGCTCTATATTGAGATCGAAGAGAAGATTAAGCCCTATCGTTCCGTCATCGACCACCTTAGCACCATGCCCGGTATCGGGCGAAAGGTCGCCCGTGGGATCGTATCGGAGATCGGTGTTGACATGGCCGTCTTCCCCACTGCGAAGAACCTATGTTCGTGGGCGAAAGTATGCCCTGGGAACAACAGTAGCGGTGGTAAGCGAATGAGTGTCGGAGCTCGAAAGGTAACCGGTATCTGCGAGCCTACCTTGGAGAGGCCGCATGGTCTGCCGTTCGTGCACGGAAGAGCGCATTTCGACACCAGTATCTTCATCGGGCTTCGAGGTTGGGCAAGAAGAAGGCGATCGTGTCCATCATGCACAGGATGTTGAGGACCATCCATACAATGATCCTCCACGGTCTTGACTACATCGATACATACGAGCAGGATCGTCACAATGATTCACGTTTTGGGTCGGTTCGGTCTGTTGTTCGGAGACTGACCAACGAGGATCTGGTGAGAGAGCTTCTTGCTCGTGGTGCTCATAGTGTGTCATGGACCTGGGATGGTCAGGATCTTGCTCCTGTGTAATCGTTGTGAGATTAAAAGGGCGTGTCATCGTACCCCCGGGGAGTTCATCCCTTTGCATTCTTTGTTTAGCATTGCTTTTCGATCAACGAATGATCCAACGTAATGGCCAGTAGTTGTCAAGGTGGATTTTCGTCCCACGAAGGTCATAGATGCACAAAGGTCACAATGATAGATCGTTGTTCGACCACCGGAAGGTGTGACATGTACGACGTTTGCACCAAAACCATTAAGATGTATTCGATATGTGATTTTCCATTAGGAGGTATATATATGCTCTTTCGCAGAGAGCTCGCTACAAAGATAATCCCCGCCTGTCTGATCACATTTGTATTTCTCTTTCAATCGTTTCCTGCAGATGGAGACGGAGGTTTCATACCGGTCGGTGATTTCAACGTGTACGAGCCCGGACAGAACGCCATGATCTGCTGGAACGGGGATATCGAGAGATTGTATCTGTCCGTTAACATAAGGGCAGATGAGGACACGGAGGGGGTCCATATCGTTCCATTCCCCTCCATGCCGAAGATAACACTGGGAAACATCACCGTGTTCGATAACCTAACGAGGGCATTCCAGAGTAAATTGAACCACAGATACGGATACGGCGAAGGCGGCTATAACGATGATGCGGGGGGAAACGCCAGCTTCGAGATAGAGCTGCAGGAGCTGATAGGGGAGCACAATGTTACAGTGATCAAGGTCACCGACCCCGAGAATTTCAGGGATCAGGTGGATGGCCTCCTCACATCCATCGGACTGTCAATCGAAAGATGGCCCGAGGGGATCAACGACGTGATAATGGACTACACGCTGCGGGATTTCAGATACTTCTCTATCGACAGGTTTCCCATCAAGAAAGAGGAGAGGTCCATCGATCCCCTAGTGTACGAGTTCGAGACCGAGGAACTGGTATTCCCCCTCGAGATCTCGTCCATCCTGAAGGGACATTCCTCGGTGACACTTGGCATATTCGTTCCGGAGGACCTCCCAATAGACCCGAGTCTGGGAATGGATTCCGTATACTACATCGGAGAGGCCTACTTCACCAGGGAGGAGGTGCTGGAGATCGACGGGGGTCTGGAGGACATGTTCGACGGGGACTGTGTGGGCATCTACTTCAAGCGTTACGTGGACCTGGAGACATTGTCGGAAGATTTCATAATCGGGACATACAGCGACACGATCTGGATGAGGTCCTCGGAAATGTGCGAGAGGTACATCCATGCGGACATGAACGGAATACATAGGCCCAGGCTCCTTCTCTATTCAACCGATCCCGGAGATTCTGTCGATACAATCACCTACATGGACGAGCAAATCGGCAGTACATTGTGGAAGACGCGAATCGAGTTCACTGAGGAAGAGAAATCAGAAGGCAGACGGGTCATATTTGATGACCTGGACGGAGATGGGAAAGAGGATATCCTGATCGTAGATTACTTCGATGATAGACAGTATATCACAAGACTGGACCCGTATGATGGATCTGAACTCTGGCAGACCCAATTGTCCTATTCCCCGAAAACCTGGGATTGGAAATTGAATCCGGGCTCCTACAACGCTCTCGAAGATGCCAATTCGATAATGCATATCCTGATCCCGACGATGACCAGGAACAGATTCCTGATCCTGAAGCTTGACGACGGGTCTTTCAGGTACCGAGATCCTTTGATTGACGATCTCAGCATCGGATGGGTCAACATTGTCAGCTCTTCAGATGAAGATAGGGTGCTTTTCTGGTCAGATGGAAAAACCCACCTCTGGAATCCCTGGCCCTACAACAATGGGGAGCTTATCTGGAACCACCCATGCACCGGAAATGGGTACCACTACATTCCCTCATCCATTGATGGAAGTAACGCGGATCTTATTATTCACGCTGCTGATGGCGTTTATCATATCCTGAATGCCTTGACGGGGGAGAAAATCTCCGAATGGAGGCATGCAGGATACCTATCCATTATTGCAGGAGACATCAATCATAAGGATAAGATGGAAGGATTGTTTGAGATAGTATCTTATGGATCGGAGTCAAATACATATGGTTTTCACAAACTGGACCTAATTTCCGGCGAAGAACTCTGGAATATTAACATAAATACCGAAAGATATCCGAAAGATATCAGAGTTTTCGACCTGGATGGGGATGGAACAGATGAGATCATCATTCGATGGCATACCGATTATCGATGGACTGACGGCAGGTTGGACTGGCTTTGCCTCACAACCATACATGATAGATTGACCGGGGAAATGATCTGGGAAGGGGATTATCGGCTTCTGGACGCGGGAATGGATTGCGACAATGACGGAATTCCGGAGATCCTTCTTGAGAACAGGGATGAGATGGTCGATATAGAGCCGATTGATGGATCCCAGGTCTTCAGATTGAACAAAGGTGTACCCGAGGAGATAAGATATTACAAATCCGACTGTCTGGAATGGGGCGATTTCAACGGCGACGGTTTCGATGATCTCCTTGTTAGATCGTATCACTACAAGATGGGAGTCGGGGGATACGAGGGGATATCGGATCTATCCCTGATCGATGGATATGAGAGGAAATTCGACGAGATCGTGAGGTTCCCCGGTCCGATACGGGAAGCATATGCATCACCCGAGAACAACCCGATGAACTATGTCATGGTTCGATCGGGAACGAGAATCTACAGCCTACCTCTTCGATCAACGGTAACACTGGAATCCGATAGACAGATAGTCTCGAAGGGCGGTCGGGCTGCGATCATCGCAAACGTAAGGGGTAATGACGGTCCCGTGACAGATGCAGAGGTCGTCTGGGGATCGAATGTGGATGGAGACGATTTCTCGGAGACGGAGGGGGTTCTCCCGGGAACCTATATGACCAAATGGACCGCCCCCAGGGATTTCATTGGCAGGGTAGTTATAACGGCAGAGGTGAGAACGCCCAATTCGGCATTGGATGTGGCATCCACCGATCTGACGGTCGTTGAGGGGCCGGAGATAGACCCCGGTACAGACACAAACGTATCGGCCAGATTCATGCCAGGCATTGTCGAGCTCGATCAGAGTGCTGCGATCTATGTGTCGCTGTCGGGATCCTACGACCCTTACGATGTCCTAATTGATGTCGCTGACATCAACTCCCGGGGCGAGATCCTTCCCTTCCAAAAGATATCAGATTCCTTCTGGATATCGAGTTACATACCACGCGGCAACACCGGAACCAGATACCTCTACATGAAGGTCATCTCGAACAACGTGCTGATATGGGACGGGATCCTTGAGCTGTTCGTCCTGGAGCCAGATGATACGGGATCGGATGAAGTAAAGGATCCATCGATATCCTCATTCATCGTACCCGATACGGTCTACCAGGGATCGAATGTCACACTCCTGGTGAACTGCGAGAATCTGGTTGACATCATAGGTGTGGAATTCACCGCCTCCGATAATATCTTACTTGGAGGCTTCAGCGAATTCAGAGCGATTTCCGACAGCATTCTGTACTGTATCTACAACGTACCTGTCTGGGAAGGGCCCATCACCATTTTGGTCGAGGTCCGAAAGGACGATATCGTCATCGCCAGATCCTCATCGATACTCAACGTCATCAAGGAGGGGGATCCGCCAATGGAGCCCGGCAGTACATCCGATGATTTCGAGGTGACGTACTACCTAACGCCCAGAGATCTGGAACCCGGAGAGGATCAGCATCTGTTCATCTTCTCCCAGAGGAACGGAAACCTGCTGTCTGATATCTCCTTCTCGGTTGTAAATATGCCGGAAGGATGGAGCTACAGCAGCGAGGATGATCAGGAACTGGATGGAATCCACATCATCCTCACAAACGGTAAGGATGCATCCGGACCGATGATCATCTGGCTGCAGGATGAAAGCGGAAATACCCAGTATCTATCAATCTATCTTGAGTGGCCATCCGGAGAGGAACCTGACGAGGGAGAAACGGATACCGACGATGATGAAAGGGATCCCCCAAAACAGGATATTGGTTTATTCCTCGTGATATTCGCAGTTATCCTGTTGGGTGTGGCCATAGTGTTCTTCACAATATTTCTCTCGAGGAAGAACCTAAAGAACAGGGACAGAAACATTGACATAACGGATGCGGCCATGTTGGACCTTCACCGTAGGAAGAGGTGACCCACGCACATCAGGACATAAGTTCATTGATGTCGATCCCGGGGAACTCCTCGAGAACGGGTCCTCTATCGTATCCGCTCCTGAGAAGATCTTATAGTCTCTACCGGAGGGGATGATGCTCAGCTCTCCGTCCTGAAAATCCCTTGTAGGCTCCTTCCCCATGAAGTACCTGTCCAGAAACAGGGCGAGGGCCAATACCTCCGAATGCGGCTGGTTGGTTACGCTGATGTTGAAATGGGCCAGGCCGAGTCCCCACTAATGATCTTGTTGTATCGCCTGGTTCATCACATGGTTTTGCTGAACAATGGAACCAAAATGTTGATATATGACATGATATTATATGTATATTTGTTAATGATATGAAGTGATAAAAATGGATTGGAATGAGATCGAAGCGTTGGCCCGGATGTTGAATGCACGTGTCAAGAGTGTATATCAAGAAGAGATGCAAAAAGCGATACTAACATCCTTATCAAGAAAGGGATGCTTTGATGATATCGTATTCCACGGTGGAACCGCTCTTAGGCTATTCCACGGCAATCCACGTTTCTCCGAGGATATCGATCTTGTTTTGAAAGAGGGAAATGAATACTTTGATCTATCAGAATACATGGTCAATGTGGAACGGACCTGTCTTGATACATTTCCCTTCTTACAAGATGTGAAGGTGAAAGTTCAGAAGAATGAACATGAACTACAGAGGTACATTTTAAAGGCCATTTCCGAGGACCCCAGGAAGAATATCAGGGTCCATATCGAGATTGCAGATGTTCATTCATATCAAAATAGCCCGAAGATCTTGAATTTCCCCCCCTTTCAACCGGCTGTGAGAGTTGAGGATGAAGAGGAGATCCTGGCAGATAAGGTTCGAGCCCTTGGTTACAGGCCCTTCCTGAAAGGTAGAGATCTCTGGGACATATATTTCTTGAATTCAGAGAGATCGGTGGAACTGGATATGGGTCTTGTGTTTAGGAAGATCGATGATTACAATGAAAATGTTAGCGAGGTCGAGGTTAGATATGAAAATATCAAAAAGAAGATCCGGGTAGAAGGTCTTTCGATCCTCTCTTATGAAATGGACAGGTTCCTTCCAAAACAGGTTCTTGATAGCTACAGGCCGATCTACAATAAGATCCTGGATTCCGTGATCGAGCTCATTTCAGGATTCGAAGGAAAAGGAGTGTGATCGCCATGAAGGTCAATGATTGGATGGACTTCTTCAGGGAACACTCCATCAAGAAGATCTTCTCACTGAACGATCTTAAGGTCCTGACCGGTGAGAATACGTCAACCATTTCCGTTCAACTCTCAAGATTGTCACGGTCTGGATTGGTTGAGAATCCGATCAAAGGCTGGTATACAAATCCATTCAACATTCCAGATCCCGAGGAATTATCGATGGTCCTGAGGGCTCCTTGCTATCTTTCCATGGAATATGCTCTTTCCAGGCATGGCATCCTGAGTCAGGATGTTCACACCTACACGATGGTAACGACAAAGCTTCCACATACTTACCGAAGTGACGACGATATCTTTGAATACCATCAGATCAAAAGGTCCCTGTTTTGGGGATTTAAAATTGAGGGAACGGTCCAGGTCGCAGAACCTGAGAAGGCTCTCCTCGATCTGATATATGTCAGGATCACGAGAAATCGGGATGCAAAGGAGAATGCAATACTTTCATTAATTGACGATATGTATATTGAGGAGCTTGATGGAAAGAAGGCTCTTGATCTTTCAAAAAGATTCGACAGAAAGACAAAGGAATTCACAGTCAAGATATTAGACACGTAAACAAATACAAGTGGGCCAGGCCGGATAATCTGGTATTATTGAATGTTAAGCTTGGGTAATGTTTATCTCTTAAACATTCAACTTCCGCAAAATCAGTTGATTAATGTTTAGATGGCGATTTTGCTAAGTCCTTGAGTAAATGACGGAGTCATTTGGGAGAGGTAAACAAAATCTGCGATTTTGTGATATCGAATCCGGCCCGCCCATTCTCTATAATCATTGAATAATTGAAAACGAGAATGGGCCAGGCCGGATTTTCTCATTCAATTAATTTATCAATGTGCTATTCGAAAATCTGGCACCTAATGATGCTGAGATAATATAGTGCCAGACCTTGGGAAAAACTGCATTGATTAGCTTTGATTGTGTTTTTCCCGGTCCGGCCTGTCCCATTTATTACAAATAAACAATCAGATAAACATAAATGGGCCAGGCCGGATAATCTGGTATTATTGAATGTTAAGCTTGGGTAATGTTTATCTCTTAAACATTCAACTGTCGCCAAATCGTGATAATAAATTATGATGACTGCGATTTGGCTAAGTCCTTGAGTAAATGACGGAGTCATTTGGGAGAGGTAAACAAAATCGCAGATTTTGTGATATCGAATCCGGCCCGCCCACTATAGAATCAATAAAGAAGAGATTTAGTGGGCCAGGCCGGATTCGAACCGACGACCACCCGGTTATGAGCCGGGTGCTCCACCAGGCTAAGCTACTGGCCCATGGTGTTTTACAAGCCCCATCGAGGCCCCCGAATAGGGACAATAGAAGGGTGTTATTTTAATTATACGGTAGGTGTCCCTTCAGGAGATCCCGTCTATCAAGGCCTCCAATTCCACAACATATTTATCGAGGTTATCAAGAAGAACCTTTGTCATCTGTTCGTTGTAACACACCTTCTCCGGCTGTATTGCCATAACATAGATCTTTTCGGGAGCCTCCCCCATCTCCTCCGAAAGCTTCAGCACCTTCATTATGTCAAGCTCGTGAAGCGAGTACCCCCTGATCGGTTTGATGGACACGGCCTCATCCGGTGAAAATATTTGATGGTCCCCCGGCTTCCCCCCAAAGTCTCCCGCATCGATTATCACTGCAATATCGAGGTCAGGTAGGACGTGCAGCAGGTCCATACCGCCGGTGGCAAGAGGTATGAACTCAATATCATCCCTGTCCCCATACCGATCCTTCAACCTATCAAGTACAAGCAGCCCGATCCCGTCATCTGCCATGAGGGAGTTCCCGACTCCAATGACCCCGACCCTCATTTTCACACCTGTTCCTCGTGGTTATAGTTGTGAACATAATCTATTGAACCTATAATCTTTGTTCGCAACCTATGTGGCCAAGACATAACATAGTATCAATAGTTGAGTCTTGGACTGCAATGAGGACAAGTGAGATAAATTGCTCCCCGGATCGAGTATAGAACATCCCCATGTCATGACCACGAGTCCATCCCGATTTTAAGCATTCCCTGCGGAAATATCTAGAAATATCATAAGGCCATTAATCACATCCAAGATGGATCACCTTGAGGACGACTTCAGCCTCCGCCTTCTCCGGAACCTGGTTTCCGGGGACGGAACGGACGTAAACATCCACGCTCTGGCAAAGGACCTTGGCATACACCGGACCACCGCGAGGAACAAGGTGGAAAGCCTCTTCGAGGATCGAATACTGGACCGCCCAAGATATCCGTTCCTCCATCTATTTCAGGAATATCCGCTTCTGGTACTCGCCTGGGCCGATCTTCCCAGGATCCAGCAGGCAACAACCTTCTTCGAGGAGGATCCCAATATCTTCGCAGCCTTCTCATGCATGGAGGGGTCCTACAACACGCTTCTGATAGAGTTCTTCAAGGACATGGAGTCCTACCACTCGTGGCGCGAGAGCATAGTGAAGGATCAGAAGCTTCCAGGCAGGGCGAACCGGGCGCCTGCGAATGTGTCCATCTTCAGCAACAAGCTGGAATTCAAGTACAATCCCGCCTGTTTTTTAACCGACATGAGGAGGGAGTTCAAGGCCAAAGGAACTCTGGTCATAGGGAACCGGGAACTTGACGGAGTGGATTTCAGGATATTGGACCACCTGATGAAAGGGGAGTGCATACATTCGAACGAGACCTATCTCGCCAGGGAGCTGGGATCCAACAGGAAGAAGGTCAGCCGAAGGATATCCATGCTGATCAAGGAGAATATAATTGGCCCCCCCGTATGTTATTTCCCGGACCTTCTCGCCCCGCCAAAATATAATCTGATCATCTCCATGATCGAGCTGAGATCCGATAGAAAGAGGATCAAGCGGGCACTGATGTCCGATGATCACGTGCCAAGGGCGCTGGAGAGCAGTGTGGGCAGGTACAACCTTCTTGTTTTCTCTGCATTTTCGGCAATTGATGAGTTCTTCGAATGGGGGGAGAACCTGATATCCGAATTTCCCGATTGCGTGGGGGCGATCTCCAATACGGTGCTCTCCTCCCGAAAGATCCACATGATAAACCCCCAGAAGGTATCACTTGGCCTTATAGAGAGGAGGCTCTGGGAGATGAGAAAACAGAGGGCATTGGGAAAAGAGAGGAAAGAAAAGATCAGGAAATATACATAATGTCATATTATGCTAATAATTTTAAACCATATTGAATATATTTATGGAATTTAATGCACTATGGGTTTATATATGTGGGCCATTTATGCCTGATTTAGCCTCCTGGAGGAAACAAAGATGGCAGAAAAGGGCTTCAATGCATTCAAGATGGCGCAGGAACAATTTGACAGGATCGCGGAGAAATTGGAACTGGACGGTGGAACCAGGGATCTGTTGAGGACACCGCTCCGGGAATACCACTTCAGTATTCCCGTCAGGATGGACGACGGTTCGATAAAGGTATTCAAGGGTTTCAGGATACAGCACAATGATGCAAGAGGACCCTGCAAGGGTGGGATCAGATTCCATCCGCAGGAGACCGCTGACACGGTCAGGGCTCTCTCGATGTGGATGACCTGGAAGTGCTCGGTGGTCAATATCCCTCTTGGTGGGGGAAAGGGAGGCGTCATTTGTGACCCACACAACCTCTCGCAGAGGGAGCAGGAGGCGGTCTGCAGGGGATGGGTACGGCAGATATCCAAGAACGTCGGACCCAATGAGGACGTTCCCGCACCGGATGTGATGACAAACGGCCAGCACATGCTCTGGATGCTGGATGAGTACGAGACGATATCCGGGGGAAGGTACCCCGGGTTCATAACCGGAAAACCGGTGGGTCATGGAGGGTCGCTGGGGCGCACCGAGGCAACCGGATACGGTGTAATATTCTCATTGAGGGAGGCATGCAAGGGGGCGGACCTGGAATTATCCAACACGACCGCCTCGGTCCAGGGGTTCGGCAACGTGGGCCAGTACGCTATTGAGCTCTACACCAAATATGGCGGCAAGGTCGTATGCGTATCCTGCTGGGATCAGGGGGACTCCAAGGCCCACTCCTTCTTCAAGGAGGATGGTGTGGACCTGAAGGAGCTCAGGAGTATTACCGATCGCTTCGGATCGATAAACAAGGTCAAGGCGGGTGAGCTCGGATACGATGTCCTGTCGGGGGATGCGTGGTTGAAGCAGGATGTGGACATCCTCATCCCCGCCGCCCTCGAGAACGCCATCACGGGGGATAACGTTGCCAATATCAACGAAGGGGTGAAGATAATAGTCGAGGGGGCCAACGGTCCAACGACACCCGAAGCCGATGAGATACTCTTCAACAGGGGCATCGTAGTGATCCCCGATTTCCTTGCAAATGCGGGAGGGGTGGCCTGCAGCTATTTCGAACAGGTCCAGTCGAACACCAATTACTACTGGCCCAAGGACGAGGTGATCGGCAAGCTTGACGATAAGATGACGGAGGCGTTCTACTCGGTAATGGACATATCAAAGAGGAGGAACATCTCCATGCGGGATGCCGCGTATATGATCGCAATCTCCCGTGTTGCAGAGGCATGCCGCCTTCGCGGGTGGGTTTGATGAAAGATAAGAGGATCGAGACGAATACGCATAGAGATGAGATAGAGGCCGTTATCGAGGAGATAACGGAACGAAACGGGACAGCAACCAGAAAGAGGTCGCCACACCGCCGAGCCATACGACCGGTCGGCATCAGGAATATACTCATTCATTCCACCGAGTACGATTATTTCGTCCTTGAGGAGGAGGGGAGGCTGAGCTCGCTGCTGGGCAGGACATACGGACAGCTTGAGAAGGGCTACATCCCCAGGATAACAAGGGTTGAGGACCTCGGCTCCATAATGTCATCGATCGATGATGACGATGTGGACCTCCTGGTTATCTTCAACATGCCGGACCCGGACAAGGTTCTGGACCTCGCAAAAAGTGTGAAACATAACCGGCCTGACCTTCCGGTCATCTATGTGGGCAGGGACAATCCGGAACTGGAAAGAGCAACCGAACAAAACAGCGAAAGATCTCTGGATTGGATATTCACATGGTCGGGTGACGGGGAGGTCTTCCTGCACATCACACAGTTCCTGGAGGAGTGGATGAACCGTGATGGGTCCCTGTATGACCACGAGCCCAGGAAGATACTGATAATGGATGGTTCCCCACGGTTCTATACGCATCTCCTCTCCCAGGCGTTCGAGGCCATCCGGGAACATATGGAGTGCATAACCCGGGAGGACCTGTCATCTCAACAGAGGTTGAACCGTATAAGGCATCGGCCCCGGGTCATGATCGCACGGACACCGGAGGAGGCATCCGCCTGCCATGAAATGTACAGGGATGTACTTATCTGCGGCCTGATCGATATTCGGAGATCCCCGGAGAACGCGAATGGGTGCTTCCCCCCACCATGGAATGTCAAGGAGAACACCATTCCGATAATGGCTCTTTCATCTTCATCCGATGATGAAGGCCTTGCAGGGGAGATGGGGGCCATGTTCGTCCGAGAAGGGTCCCCGAATTACAACCGCCGCATCCGGGGATTTCTGGAGGAGATGATGGGGCCGGTAGAGCTGGTGTTCCGTGACAGCGAAGGAGATGAGCTCCAGAGGGCATCCGATATGAGAACTCTCGAGAGTTCCCTGTGGGCCCTTCCCGGGGAAATACTTTCAACCTACTCCCGTAATGGGGATATCGGGAGGTGGCTTGTATCGAGAAGCGAGTTCCAGCTGGAAGACGCTTTCAGTGAGATCATTGCATCCGGATCTGACCCGGAGGGTCTGAGGAAGGGTTTGATAGATGCGGTGGAACGATACAAAATCAGCCTTCAAAAGGGCACCATTACCAGATATTCTCGAAAAACCTACGGCCCTCACGTCAAGTTCAGCAGGATAGGAAAAGGGGCGATGGGGGGAAAGGCCAAGGGGCTTGCCTTCATGGACAAGATCCTTTCCACCTATTTCTACCCGGAGATACTGCCTGATATGGACATCTCCATGCCCCGGACCATTGTTCTATGTTCCGACATATTCGATGCCTTCATCGAGGAGAACAGTTTGAGGGATGAGGATCTCTATACGATGTCAGATGAACGGATTGCGGTCAGGTTCATGGAATCCGATCTCCCCGCCATCCTCCTTGGGGACGTCAGGGCATTCGTCAGGGAGACCAAGGTTCCCATAGTGGTCAGGTCCTCGAGCCTGCTGGAGGACGCGCTTCTCCATCCTTTTGCGGGGGTTTACTCATCGCTCCTCCTTTCGAATGTCTCCTGGGGGACGGACATGAGGTTCAAGGAGCTGTGCAATGCGATAAAATACGTCTTTGCATCGGTTTTTTTCCAGAAGGCGAGAACCTATCTGGAGACCACGCCCAGCACATCCGAGGATGAGAAGATGGCGGTCATTATCCAGGAGTTGGTCGGCCGTAAACACGGGGACCTATTCTATCCAACCGTTTCAGGTGTGGCAAAGTCCTATGATTATTACCCCTCGGGCTCATGCAGGGCCAAAGACGGTGTGGCAAATGTCGCCCTGGGCCTTGGGAAGGCCGTGGTGGAGGGGGACACATCTTTCCGATTCTGTCCGATACACCCCGATAGGCCGAAATACGGGACCATCAAGGAGCTGCTCCGGCAGTCCCAGACCAGGTTCTTCGCCGTTGATCTCAACACCTACGTGAACATCGTCCAGAGGGATGAGGACAGCGGGCTAACCAGGCTTGGTCTGGAGATCGCCGAAGGAGACGGGTCCCTGGAACATATCGCATCCACCTATTCCCCGAGGAATGATCGGCTCTCACCGGGCGTGGGGGATGAGGGGCCAAGGGTCATAGATTTCGCGCCTATACTGAAAACCGGCACGCTGCCCCTGGCCAGGGCCGTACAGATGCTTCTTCGGGTGGGGGAGATAGCCCTTGGTAAACCGGTGGAGATCGAGTTTGCGATGAATATCGATCCGGAGGGTGAGCCCACCGCAGAGCTCTACCTGCTACAGGTCAGGGGTATGATCTCAATGAACAACGAGATCGAGGTCGATGTGGGGGCCTACGAGGATAAGGAGATGCTGTGTAGGACCGATAATGTCCTTGGAAACATGATCGTTGATGATATATGTCATATCGTATATGTTAAACCAGAGGCGTTCGATATGTCGAAGAGCATCCGTGTCGCGGACCAGATACGAAAGATGAACCGATCGCTGATGGAACAGGGTAGACCTTACGTGCTGATCGGACCCGGGAGGTGGGGGTCCACCGACCAGTGGCTGGGGATACCCGTCGCCTGGAGCGATATTGCGGGGGCCAGGATAATAATAGAGACCCCCGTTGAGGAGAGGATCATAGATCCATCCCAGGGCTCCCACTTCTTTCACAACATGATATCCGCCAACACAGGCTACATGACCATCGGAAACGACGATACGAGCGATATGGACTGGGAGTGGCTGGATGCCCAACCTGCTGCGGGGGAATCCCAGAACCTGAAACACATACGGCTCTCGAGACCACTGGAGGTTCGCCTCGATGGAAAGAGGGGGAGGGGCGTGATCCTCAAGAGGAACAAACCCGGAAGGGAAGAAGATACATTTGAGGGAGAAGGATGAGTATGGAAAAAGATTATTGTCCTTATCTATCGGACGATCGGCATGAGGAAAATGATGTGAACACGGGAGATAGGATCGGGAACGGAACCGACTGGAAACTGGCGGAGAGGGAGAAGGAGCTGAAATGTATCTATTCCATCTCGGCCGTCGTCAGGGACAAGGATATCACCGTCAAGGAGGCGATGAAAAGGATAGTGGACCTGATCCCCCTGGCCTGGCGGTATCCCGAGATCACCTGTGCCCGGATACTATTCGACGACCAGGAGGTGGTCACGAGGAACTTCAGGGAGACCCTCTGGAAACAGGCCGGGGAGATAAGGTACGGTGATGAGGTCAAGGGGAGCATTGAGGTATACTACCTTCAGGAGAGAGAGTCGATGGGAGATGGCCCATTTCTTGCCGAGGAGAGTAACCTCATAGAGACCATTGCGGAGATGGTCGGGACCTATCTGGAGAAGAGGAGGATCCACCAGGACCTGCGGGACCTGGAGAGGAAACCACAGGCGGATAAGCAGGATTGGGAGGTCATACTGGACCTCCTGATCAAAACCGATCCAAGGGGTTCCCTTCGGATAACCAGGAGGATGATATATCACCTCTACCGGATCCACAATGAGGAGATAACCAACGTGATAAACGGGATATGCACCCTTGACGAGAACGAGGCCGATTCGGAGTGGTGCGGCATCAACATACCCAATCCCAGGGAGGATATCGCGACGCTCGAGGAGGTGCAGAAAAAGGTGTTCATGATAGCAAAGAGATCCCTGTCCCCGCAGGAGATCACGGACCTCTTCAACACCTGGCTGATGGCGGACAAGGCACGTACGCTGCTTCTCATGTCCCAGAGAAGGGGTGTTTCCCTCCTGGATATCTCCAGGGAGCTGAACCATTTCTGGGACCTTGATGAGGATTCAAGGTCGTTGGCACCGGAGGATGACGTGACCATTAGAACCGCCCTTATCAGGCATTTCTTCACGGGGAAGCTGAGATACGTCAATGTCGCCAAGAATTACATGACCCTGGAGAACTTCGTAACCCTTCTCCGGAACATAGTTGGCCCATCGCAGGGAGAGGGAAAGCTCGGAGGGAAGGTTTCGGGCATCTTCCTGGCCGAGAAGATCATAGAGAAGGAGAAGGGGAGGTTTGAAGAGCTGAGGGATATCAGGTTCCCCAAGAGCTGGTACCTGACCACAGACACGATGCTCAGCCTGATCCACTACAATGACCTGGACGAGATCAGCCATATCAAGTACATGGACCCGAACGAGATACGGCAGGAACAGCCGTTCCTTGAGCAGATATTCAAGAATTCCTTATTTCCACCGGATATCCTGGGGGGTTTGAGGGGGATACTCCGGGACCTTGGAAACAGGCCGATAATAGTGAGGTCTTCCAGCCTTCTCGAGGACAGCTTCGGAGCGGCGTTCTCGGGGAAATACAAGAGCCTCTTCCTGGTGAATGATGGTACCGAGGAGGAGAGGTTGAGTGCATTGATCAACGCGATCACGGAGGTATATGCGTCCACGTTCGCCCCGGAGCCCATAGCCTACAGGAAGGAACGCGGCCTGCTCGATTTCTTCGAGGAGATGGGCATCTTGATACAGGAGGTGGTCGGCAAGAGGATCGGAGACTATTTCATACCCGCATTCGCGGGGGTTGCGTTCAGCAACAACGAATTCCGCTGGTCTCCCAGGATCCGCAGGGAGGACGGCATCATCAGGATGGTGGCGGGGCTGGGGACCAGGGCCGTGGACAGGGTGGGAAACGATTACCCCGTACTGGTCTCGCCCAACAGGCCGGAGATCCAGGTGAATACGCTCGTGGATGAGACGGTACAGTATTCACAGCATAACATGGATGTGATAAACCTGAAGAAGGGGAGGCTGGAAACTGTCCCGACCTTGGAGTTCCTTCGCCAGAACTGGGATGACTATCCCATGATCGATAGGATAGTTTCGATCCATAGAGACGACATGCTGACCCCTGTCGTCGGGATACTGCATGACGCCAGGGATGAGGACATGGTGATCACCTTCTCCAAGCTGATCGGCGATAAAAGGTTCATCCCCCAGATAAAACGCCTTCTATCGATACTGAAGGAGAAGATGGGGAACCCCGTGGATATAGAGTTCGCCCACGACGGGGACGCACTTTATATACTGCAGTGCCGCCCCCAGAGCCACGCCATCGAGATGGAGAGGGTCCCCATACCAAAGAACATCCCTCAGGATAGAAAGCTGTTCTCCGCAGGCAAGTACGTGACCACAAGCCATATCGAGAACATCGAGTACGTCGTCTACGTGGACCCCGCAGCATACGAGACGCTCGAGGAGAGGGAGATGATATACAGCGTCGCCCAGGCTGTAGGTGCGTTGAACAGGGCACTTCCAAAGAGGAAGTTCATTCTCATGGGCCCGGGAAGGTGGGGAAGCCGGGGGGATATCAAGCTTGGTGTGCCGATAACCTACAATGACATCAACAATACGGCCCTCCTGATCGAGATCGCCAGGATAAAAGGGGGTTACCAGCCGGAGCTCTCGTTCGGCACGCATTTCTTCCAGGACCTGGTGGAGGCGGACATACACTATCTCCCCCTCTATCCGGACGAGCCGGAGAACCTCTTCAACGATGAAATGTTTCGGATAGCCCCAAACCACCTGGGCGAGCTGCTGCCCAAATATGCCGGCCTGGAGGATGTGATCAAGGTAGTGGACCTGTCGGAGATCTCCAGGGGAGGCACGCTATCGGTGGTGATGGATGGAGAGGCGAACAGCGCACTGGCATACATGAGACCTCCCGACCACTGGTTATGGAGAATGAGAAAGGTGGAGGAGATCGCGGCCTCAATGGATGTTGATCTGTATGGTGTAAAGGGGATATACGTTATTGGAAGCACAAAAGAGGGGACAGCAGGTCCGGAGAGCGACATCGACATTATCGTGCATCAGGTGGAGGATGAGGAGAAGAGGGACGCCCTTCTCTCCCGTCTGATTGGATGGGATGAGAAGATGTGCCAGGAGAACCTGGACCGTACGGGGGTCGAGATGGAGAGGATCCTTGACGTTCACATCGTGACCGATGATGATATCGCCAACAAGACATCGTGGGCGACCCATATCGACTCACCATACAATCCTGCCAGGAAGATATCTCTTAGCGATCAGTGATCATATCGAGATCAGATCCCTTGATGTTGTTGAGAGGTCCTTTGTGTTGAACCTGACAAGCGACAGCTCGGGCCCGTCATGGGCGGCGGAGAGGGAGTATGTTTTCCCCGTTCTTTCCATCCAGTTCCCGGTGAGCCTGGGGGATTCGTGGATGTGTCCGTGAAGGGTTAACAGCGGCTGTTTATCCTTGATATGGCGCTGAATGGCTATGCTTCCAACGTGTTCGTCGAGTGGTGCGTGGTCCAGCATCCTTCCCCCCGCGATCCGGTCCAGATCGGACCCGTACGGGGGGGAGTGGAAGAGGAATATGCTCTTTTCCGGAGGGTCGGACCCTGCGAGTTCCTCCAGGTCATCCGATATCATGGAGTATCGTACCTCATCTTCCGGGACCGGTGCGGTCCTGAACCCCTCCTCCGGCGAGACACAGCCAGGATCAACAAATCTCGAAACGTCGTATCGCTCCCAATCCTTCAAAAGGAACGGTGTAGGGGAGACGTAGGAATATCCCTTCACGAGGAGGCCCCCGAAGGGGACCGTCCTGTTGTGGATATATTCTATCAGGCCGTCCCGGTCCGCATCGAGGAAACGTTTCTCATAGGAGCGGGGGTCGTCGTTTCCCATGATCACGAAGAAGCGGGTATCGTCGCCGGTGATCTGTTTGGTTCTTTCGATCCCCCCGAATATAATATCGTCGAGGAACTTACCACTGTTCTTTACCGCCCCGAATCCCTTGGGAAGCAGGTCCCCTCCGAAGAACACACCATCCGGCCGCTCCTTCTCGATTATGGAGAAGAGCAGATGGTACTTGGCGTCGTCGCCGTGCAGGTCCGATACGAACAAACATTTCAAGGTTCACACCACTTTCTGAACCTCCTCGGTATGATCGAACCGGGTTATATACGTCTCCATCGTGAATGGAGGTCCAGGCCGGGTAAGCTCGGAAAAAATATTAAAGATCATTTAGCAGGGTGGATGATCTTGCCGTAGGATCATCCGGTATAATGGATGTTAGACCCCATTTCCAGGGCTCAAATAATAGAGTGATGGGAAAAAATGATATTAGACTATTTAGATGAAGAAATTGTTTTTGCAAGATATTTTCTCTCTTCTTCCAATGTCATATCAGCGATATCCTCGCTGATCTTATCACGAATATCTCTCATCATCCTCACCGAGTCAAACTCCTTCTTTCTAGTCATATCCAACGATCTCCCAGGGTGATCTGATCTCTACGATTCCGTATCCCTTTTTTATATTCACGGAATTGTATCCTCTTATCCTCGCAATATTGACGATATGCTTAAAATTCCAACTGAGGATTATGTCCGCCTTGATCACTGTGGCTATTGCAATGTGCTGTGAATCAGCGTAAAACCTCTTCGATATCACATTTTCTTTGAGATAAGACCTGGAAAGTTCATTTGATTCCTCGGTGAGATTAACTTCTTCCAAGAACTCAGAGGGAACATTATCCAGTATTCTTCCTACCTTCTCTGGAGCTTTTGAAAGCTCTGCTCGAGTAATGTCTGAAATGATCGCAATTTTTTCTCCTGTGATAAATTCATTTAACAATAATTTTGAGGCATTTTTAAACTCGTCATCCAGGCATCCTCCAATCACAGAGGTGTCAATATAATATCTTTCCTTTCTAGTCATCTTGTCTTATACATTGAAATGTGGGTTAATAAAATGTTCGTCCAGGGACTACTGAAAATCGGACTCGCCAAGAATAGTTAATAGGCCATATCGGATTCTCTGGAACTTTAATGAACCTTAATGTATGGACAGAAGGGCGCAGTCCCTTTTCCATGTATATTATGCAAACAGGTTAGCATAAAAGTGTTTTATATGCTAATGGATTAGCATAAACGACAGGTTATAATATCACCAGTCCCATATCACTCCATATGAAAGTAGATGAATATGACATCAAACTCTACAATCCGAACCTGTCCGGGGGAACCTATGATGTTCCAACAACAAAGAGGATGGCTTTTAATGAGGTCCTATCTGCAATAGAGAGATCGGGCATTACCGCTGTGGTCGGTTTACATCGTGTAGGAAAGACCGTATTGTTAAAGCAGGTCCTGAACTCACTGGGAGAGGAAAGAAGTGACATATTCTATTTTTCTTTCGATGAGGAGAGATACTCGAATCAGGAGGGGCTTGAATCAGTTATCCGCAGTGCGCTGGAACTTTTCGATGCGCCCTTGATCGCTTTGGATGAGATATCCAGGATCAAAGGGTGGTCGGGCATCGTGAAAAAATACCATGATTCGAAAGGGATCCGTTTCCTTCTCTCCGGATCTGCAAGTCTCGAGATAACAGAGGGCAAAGAAAGCCTTGCAGGCAGGTTATTCGATATCTATCTGCCACCACTGCAGTACCTCGAGTTCGTTTCATTCGTCAACAATAATGACCCTGAACCGGGGCCTGTTATGGATCTTAACAAGCCAAATAGGACATTCATCCAATGGGAGGACAGGGGCTACCTCGATGAATTCCTCACCAGGGGAGGTTTTCCCGAGCTGGTTGATGTCCGGGACAA
>JAUVLN010000168.1 GCA_030600725.1 Thermoplasmatota archaeon
AAAGAACAGGGGCAGCTGGGAGGATACGTTCAACATAAGCGTGGACAGCGACTGGGCTGAACTGGAGCAGGACCAGATCAGGGTCACCCCCAACGAGACCTATCCTATCCGGATGTGGGTGACCATACCCAAGGACGCCGCTGGGGACACAAATCCGGATACCAGCCGACCCGATCAGGACGGCCTCTACGACGGCTACATAATCAAAGTGTGGGCATATTCACAGAACGAGACCAAGGATGAGAACACCCTAACTTCCATGGACCTGATCGTCAAGGTCAATCCGTACTATGATTTCGACATCAAACTATCTGATGATATGGAGGATCTGAGGTATTCGATAGACGACATGGGGACCAAGACGATACGCCTGGATGTCACCAATCTTGGAAACATACAGGATGAGATCAAACTGGAGTGGGTGGACAACCAGTATCAATCCGCCCTGAGGCTCCAAAACAGCAACGTTGATATCGAATTCCAGGGCACCACCACCGCCTTTGTCAGCCTTGACCTGGAGAGGATAGCGCCCATGGAGGTGGGCAAGTACAAGGTCGAACTGAGGGGGATATCCACGAGGTCCCGTGAGTTTGGTGATGTCACAAAGGAGATCGTTTATGAAATGGAGCTTGAATTCTACAAGCTTCTTTTCGATATCGAGACGGTCAGGATAAACAATGAGGAGGTCAAGGAGGGGGGCATGTTCCCGGGTGAGAAGGACCTGAGATACTCGTTCCAGGTGGATATCTCCAACTACGGAAGCGTGGATCTGGACCCCACCTTATTCCCTGAACTGTATGTCGTTCTCTACGACGGCCCCTTCGAGTTCGACAGGGCCAATATCACCTATCTGGAGGTAAACAATCAGACGATGGTGTACTTCGCGTGGACCGCGTCGACATACGGGAAACATACCATGACCATTCAGCTGGAGGGGGAGCTTCCCCTCAGCGAGCAGTCCATCGATGCGAAACCCGTGACCCTTGATATTCAGCGCCCGATAGATGACCCTGTAATAGATGATGAGGTGACTCTCGCGGATGTCCTGATGCCCATCATCGCGCTGCTCATATTCTGCCTGCTCGTATTCGTGTTCCTATATCGGTTCAACCAGATAGAGATATCCACAATAGACACCGGATATGATGAGTCAGGCGAATACAAACCCTGGGCCGTCAGGGAGAAGCTGATGGACGAGGCCAAGAAGGAGCTTCCCGGGGCGGGCGATAAGAATGCGCTTCCCCCCACGGATAAACCACAGCTGCCCCCGGCCCCCGCCGCGGCCATAGCGCCGCCCATGGCGCCTCCTGCGCCCATTGTCCAGCCAAGGCCGATGGCACCTGCCCATCCCATGCCTGTTCCTCAGGCACAGAGGCCGCCGATGGCGCAGCCCGCCCAGGCATGGCACGCAGCGCCCCAGATGAGGTCTCCTGTCCCGGGGCCGCAGCAGCCTATGCCCAGGCCACCGGTCCAACGACCCGCGCCTGTCCAGGCTCAGCAGGGACCTCCGTTACAAACGGCGCAGAGGCCACCCCTGCCTCAGCAGCCTGTAACCAGGCCTCCGATGGCACCGCCCGCACAGCCAAGACCTCCGTTACAGCCCCAACCGAGGCCACCCATACCACAGCAGCCAGCAGTCAGGCCGCCTGTCCCTCAAGCCGCTCAGGCTCAGCCAAAGCCTCCGGCAGCGCCTCAAATCACTCCCCAGGTTCCGCCAAAGCCTCCCGTGGCTCCCCAAAAGCCCCCTCAGGCCTAGGCGATGTGGTGATACGGTGAAAAACCGCTCGATTCACACCTTTCTCAGCAGTGTCAGGTGTCTTGTCATGGATCTGTGAACGTAAACCGGATAGGTATCCACGATCTCCAGCCCCTCCAATCGGTCAAGAACGTCAATATCAACCACATCCAGGACCACGGGCGCCCCACCCTTTAAGTGAGGCAGGATCGCGGATATGACCTCGACCAGGAGCCCTTCGGCCGATTCCCCCTCGATCCTCGCAGATCTTCCAAAGGGAGGGTCCGTTATGATCCCATCGAAGGGGGCCTCGTCAAGGAACCACTTCATTGAGGTCAAGTATCTTGAATCGCCCATGTGGACATCAGCACTTTCCGATAGACCCATGTGTTCGATGTTCCTCAGAGCCCCGGCGGCGATCTCCTCATCGATCTCGACTCCCGCGCATTCAAGTCCGACAAGCCCGGCCTCGATCATGAGCCCTCCCGGCCCCATGAACGGATCCAGTACCCTGCTTCCCGGGGGAAGTCCGGACAGATTGACCATCGCCCGGGAGAGTACGGGGTCCATTACCACCGGCCTCACGAAGGGTAGGTTCCTTATTCTCCTCCCCCTTGATGCTCTCCTGTCCGTCTCCTCGACGATCCGGCCGATATGGGCGATCTCGTCGAGACACACCACCAATTTCCGCCCCCCACCCCTGAACTTCACCTTGAAACCCCGATCCCTGAGATGTCCATCCAGAACCCTGGAAAGCACCCTCCTCTCCTCCTTTCTACCCGGGTCCACGCCCTTTACGATCAGGGTTACCGGCTCCTCCTTTGATATCTCTGCAAGAAGGAGGTCCAATCCCATTTTGATGGATTCCGGATCGGCCTCTGCGGTCAATTCCAGAGATCCCGAGAACCTGCAGTACCCCATCCTGCCGGCGAGGCCGACGGGGGGGACATCATCAAGTATTACCAGAGGCCCGGTGGAATGGAGGATCCTCGATCCCAGCTCCATGGCTTTCATGGCCCCTTTCAGCTCTCCCAGGGCCAATGCATGGTCCTCGCCGGAGAGATAGATAAGGCCTTCCATGGCCTGGGCCACGTATTAGATATAGATATATTTTCACCATATTGGCAGGTGGGTGCCCTTTGATCTCGCCGGCATAATGTTTTAAATCGTAACCGTGCTATGGGTACTTCGGAGGTATAGAGATGACAGCACTTCCACTGAAGACCCTGCTGGCCGTGTTCGCGCTGATCTCGTTGCTTTTCAGCCCCGTGGCCGTAAATGATGTAGGCGGCAACGCCTCACGTTGGACCGATGGTAACGATCTGAGTGTGGCCCATCCGCACTACGGCATACATGATATCATCGCCGAGATGGCGCTTTTGCTCTTTGAGGAGCTGGAGCCCGGGAACTCGACATTCCTTACTTATTGGTATCTTCCGAACGGATCGGATTCGAATCCGGATTCCTTCGAGTCCAGAAGGAAGATCCCGGGTCCCGAGGACAATTTCCTGGCCTATACCGACGATGTTCTGGACGATTGGGATGGGGAGGATTACTTCATCAACCACGGCAAGCCCTGGGAACAGAAGACAACCGCCCCCATCGAGGCGCAGAAGATGGCGAACAGGACCATGGAGAACCTGACGGCCTGGCTTCTCGAGGGAAGCCCTGAAGGGTCTCCATACCAGCACAAGGCCGCCTACAATGCGGGAATACTGTCACACTTCATAGGAGATATGTCGCAGTTTGGGCATACCGATTACTCCATCACCGACAGGGCCACACATCCGGCCAACGACCCCGATGACGATTTCTACTATCGGTACTACGAATCCCACGTGTGGAAGGACGAGGCGATGACCTCGCTCATCGAGGATTTCGAGAACCAGAGGTTCCATATCCCCGACTCGGTGGGGGGAGACCAGATCGACCAGTTGACCGCGGATCACGCCAGGTGGGTAAACAGCAGGGACGGTAGCACGGAGGTGATGATAGATGCCGATGCCTCCGAGATAGTGGTCGGTAGCAATTACAAGCGGATGCTGGATCTGTTCAAGTACAACTGGGACCACGGGACCGTTTACCGAAACACGACGGGTTTCAACCAGACGCTCTGGGAGCTCACGCTGGAGAACCTCATTGCAGGGGCGGAGAACCTGACCGCTGCCTTCATGTCGATATACAATACCGCCTACCAGCAGTTCCTCGAGATGTCTGCGGACCTGAACATTGTCGACTGGTCCGTGGAACCGGGATCCCCGATCTCCGGCGATATCATAGCGATCACCGCGACGGTCCGGAACGTAGGTCTGAAGGCGGCAACCGAGTTCATCGTCTCCCTGAAACTGTCCGATGGACAGAGCGACACCAAGGCCATGTCGTTACAACCGGGTCAGACCAAGAATGTCACCTTCGCCCTGATGGAGATGGGGACATCGACGACGAACCTCACGATCATCGTGGACGATGAGGCGGTGGTGGTCGAGGCGGATGAGGAGGATAACACGATCACGGGTACGATAGTACCCATACCGGAGATACATGGATCGACGCTTTCCCTCTCCTCATCGTACCCCGATCAGAGGAGGGATTCGACACACACTGTGACGCTCCTCCTGTCCAACACGGGGAACCGCCCGGACACATTCACGGTATCGGGTTCCTGCGCAACGGATGGGGTGACAGTTGAGGGGCCGGCCCCTGTGCCCATGTCCCCTTACAGTTCATCCGATGTCGAGGTGGTCATAGATGTTGAGAACATCTCACAGACCGGCCCGAGCACGATCGAACTGTCGGCAGTGGGGCTCAACTCAACCGCGGACCTCTCGTTCGATATCGACATCCTCGATCGGACCCGGGATCCCGTCCCCTCGATAGAGGGAAGGGGCTGGGCGAGGTCAGAGGATCAGGTGACCCTGTCTGCGGAGGGGTCCACCGATCCGGATGGGGACGCATTGCACTTCAGATGGATCGTTCCGATCTGGGGAAACCTTACGGGCCCCGCCATCACCATCAACTTCACCGAACCGGATGAATATCCGATCGTTCTCGAGGTCTACGACGGGAACGTCACACGGACCATGGATTGGAACCTCGCGATATATCCCAAGGTTCCAGCCAACCTATCCTCCAGGGTTGATAGGAGGGGCCTTTCCGCGATCACGGTCGCATGGAAGGAGTGGAAGGCTGGCGGGTTAACCGCCTACTGGCTGTATGCTCGAGCCCTGGACGGGCAGGGGGAGAGGTCGGAAAACGGTCCTTTTCTTGTCAGACTCGGTCCGGGTAATACGAGCGGTAGGGTGGGTAGGTTCCTCCCGGATACGGAGGTGGAGGTGACCTTCCACGTCGAGGCGGAGTACTTCGGCAACATATCCATGAACACGTTGATGACCTCCACCGCCAGCACGGGTCCTTACGAGCAGGGCCTGTCATTGGCCCTTGATTCCAGGCTGCTCAAGGTACAGTTCAAACCCTGGGCCGAGAAGGAGGGGGAGATGAAACCTACCTTTCTGGTGGAGAGGTACTTCGGAGGTTTCATCGAGCTTGATGCCGAGATGGAGAATATCACGCTTGTGGATGAGGTTGGAGCGGTCCACTTCACCCTGCTCTCAAATACCGGCAGGTACCGGGTGACCCTGACCTATTACTGGGTTGGAGGCGCCGATGAGTTCTTCTCCACATCGAAGGAGATCGAGGTCCCCAACATAAAGCCCAATGTCACATTTGT
>JAUVLN010000309.1 GCA_030600725.1 Thermoplasmatota archaeon
CGGGATGCGGAAAGACACAGATCGGCAGATGCACCCACTGCCGCATACAGTCCGCAAAATATCTCTGCACCGAGTGCGGCTTCGAGGGACCGTAGGGGGAATCGTTGATGGGTGAGGTTCTGCTCAAATACAAGGTCACACCGGTAGATGCCGATGTGGACTTCGAGAATATTGCCAAACAGTTCGAAACCTACCTCCCCGATCATGGGAGGGTAAGCGGTTACGAGATCAAGCCCTTCGTCTTCGGGATGAAACTTCTCGAGTGGGCTGCGGTGCTGGACGACAAGAAGGGCGGCGGGGAGGAACTTGAGGAGAAGCTCCGCGCAACCGAGGGCGTACAGGACATCGCGATCATCGAGATGGGCCTTTTATGATCGCCAGGGGGACCGTGAGGATACATCCCACGGAGGACCCGGTAAAGGTCAGAACCTCTGTAACCAATATATTTCCGGGTTCCGAGGTCGTCATGGATAATGATATCCTGAAATTCACAACGGAGGATCCATCTCAATTCGTGGATCTCATCTCATCCCAGGTGATCAGGGATACCGCGGTCAGGGTCATATATCATTCACTTCGAGACGGCTCGGCCAGGCTCCACCTGAACAAACAGGCGGCGTTCATGGGAGAGGTCAACTTCACGGATGGGGACTCGACCCTGGGTGATATCGATCTCGAAATTGAAGATGCGGATGCGCTGATCGACATGATATCGCCCAAGTATGCTTGATATGTCATGTTTGTTCAACACCGTTTATATATGAATGTCCCCAATTGATGTATGATGAAAGAAAAAGGTATCATCATCATGGGATCCCTCCTGCTGCTTGCATTGATATCCATGCCGGGAGAGGCGGATGCGTTACCAAAGGTCCTTGAGATAGAGGATGATGCCCACATCTCGGTCTCCCCCCTGGACGATGCCTCCTGCACTCTCAACGTCTCGATAAGGTCCCCGTACACCCAGGGGACACGTTTCCTTCTTACGGCTGACCTGGAGGGGGGAAACTTCTGGACCGCAGACCTCCCGGATGAGATCTACCTGTCGTCGCTGGAACAGAAGGACCTGAAGGTGACCGTTTACGGTGTTCACGGGGAGAAGGCGGGAAAGGAGGTCACGCTGACCGTTACGGCCGAGACAGATGACGGCGAGCACTCCTTCTCTGATTCGGCCACGATAGAGGTGCTTCCCTATGTATGGGCATCCCTGGAACCTGTCGAGGAATACTTTGTGGATATGGAGCTTCAGGGGGGGTTCCAGCTTATCCTCTCGAATGAGGGGAACACGGATATCCCCTCACTGATATCGATCGATCACAGTGGCATGGAGGATCTCTTCGGGGAGTTGGACCCTGTTCTCGTCCCTGCGGACCAGGGGACGACGATCACCGTATCCTACGATATGCCGGGTGACGTGGACCGGATCGACACGAGGATCACCCCGCAGATGGGGGGACAGCCACTTGGAGAAGAACTTGACATAACACTGATCAGGGAGCTGGAGAGGGTCCATATCCTGTTTCAGTATCGCCCCATCCTCCTCCTTTCCTCAATGCCCCTTGAGGATTCGGTCACCCTCCGATGTATAGGCGGAACGGTAGAGGATATCACATTCATCATCCAGGAGGGGCCCAACGGCTCGTATCTGAAAGAGGGCGATAGGCTGGACCTGTCCAGCCTGGATAAGAGCTCTGTCATGATAGAACCCGCCGGCTTTTCGGGGGAGGGCGTATTCACGATCAGGGCCCAGGGCACGTACGAAGGGGAGACTATTGTGAGCAACCCCTGGATCATCCATGCCAAGGGATCAACAGACAGCACAAGGCTGATATCTCCGGTCAGGGTCGCTACGGGAGGGGGTGCTGCGGCGACCGGGCTTATGGTGGGGACAGCAGCTTATCTGTATGCAGCATCCGAGGTCTGGAGGTACAGGTTCCTTGCCATTGGGTTCATTCCCCTCTATGCGGCGGTGAGGAAGGAGAAGGTCCTGGATCACTTCTTCCGAGGGCGTCTGTACGAATATGTCAAGGAACACCCGGGCACCACCTACTCCGGTTTGAAGAAGCATTTCGGGGTTAATAACGGGGTTCTGACCTATCACCTCCACAGGCTTGAAAAAGAGGAGCTTCTCTCCTTCAAGAATGTGGGCAAGTACAAGCTGTTCTACGCGGACGGGATAAGGATGTCCGGAGGGGAGATGATCCTCTCCCAGCTTGACAGGACGATACTTGAGATGATACACGGGACGCCGGGCATCGCAGCGACGGAGGTCATCAAGGCCCTCAAGGATATCAGGGCCAAGAGGACGCTCTCCCGACATCTGAAGGACCTGCAGAGGAAGGGCCTTCTCGAGGCGCAGGTGGACCAGGGGGTCAGGAAGCTGTATCTCACCATGGATTGGTCCGAATTGATCGCTGCCACTGTGTGAGAACGGGTTTATCGGACGGCCCCCGTTTAAGAAAAACTAAAATACTTCTAGCAGATACGCCAAATCCTAAAACATGCCGCAGTAGCTTAGTTGGATAGAGCGTACGACTGTTAATCGTAAGGTCATCGGTTCGAATCCGCTCTGCGGCGCCACTTTTCATTTTTTCATTAATCAATATCAAATCGGAAAAATGAAAAGTCGGACGAATCTCTGATTCGTCAACGACCTGAATGTTTAAGAGATCAGCATCAACCAAGCCTAACATTCAGTTCACATTGT
>JAUVLN010000240.1 GCA_030600725.1 Thermoplasmatota archaeon
ATGTCCACGGACAAGGTCATCACCCTGGTCGGCCCCCGGCGCGCGGGAAAGACCTATCTGCTTTTCAATCTCATCAAACATCTGGAAGCGTACGGTGTGGACAGACGCGATATGATCATGATCAATTTCGAGGATCCGCGGATATATCCCTTTTAGGCCAGGGACCTTCTGGACCTTACGGATGCTTATTCGGAGCTGTATCCGGGTTCCCATACTACCTACCTTTTCTTCGATGAGATCCAGGAAATGGAGGAGTGGGAGCGGGGGATAGAGCACCTTCATCGGACAGGCGGGTACAAGATCTTCATTACGGGTTCCAGTTCCAAACTTGGGAGCCAGGAGATAGCCACTCAGATGAGGGGGCGGACGCTTTCCTACCTCGTCCTTCCATTTTCGTTCAGGGAATCCCTTGAGGCCAAGGGTTTAAAGGTGGATGAAAAGACGAAGTATTCATCCCAGCGTTTTGCCATGATCAATCATCTTGATTCAGTCATGAAATGGGGTTTGTTCCCGGAGGTGGTACTCGCAGAAATGGATGACACGAAGATACGCATACTTCAGGAATATTACAATACGATATTCTTGAAGGACCTCGTGGAGCGTTACAAGGTGCGCAACATCGCATTGCTCAAGGAGATGATGAAGTATCTCGTAACAAATATTTCGAACCCTTTCAGCATCTCGAAATATCATCGGAGCATCGGTACCAGGCACAAGGTCTCCAAAAAGACCGTGATGAACTATCTGAACCGGCTTGAGGATATTCACTTCATCTATCTTGTGAATCGATACAGTCCCTCACTTCGCAAGCAATCCAACTCGCCAGCCAAGGATTACTGCATCGATGTTGGTATGAGAAGCGCAGTGGGGTTCCAGTTCTCGAAAGACCTTGGGAGGATCGCCGAGAACCTGGTGTTCATTTCACTTATGCATCGCAGGGCAAAGGACCCGACCATAGAGATCTATCACTGGAAGCCCCGGGGAACCGAGACAGACTTCATCATAAAAAGAGGGGCCACAGTAGAGGAGGCCATCCAGGTATCCTGGGACGTGGAGGATCCAAAGACCAGAAAACGGGAAGAGAAGGGTTTGATCTCCGCATTGAAGCAGTTTGGACTTGACCACGGTACCATTGTCACAGCGGATCATGAGGGCAGATCGGACTCCGACGGTGTTATGATCGAATACATACCACTTTGGCAATGGTTGCTATATTCGTGATGTTGATAAAGATCCGATGGACGAGGATCGGACCTAGGTGGAGATGATAGGTCCTATCAAAAATACTAAATTACAGAACAGATTTTCATACCTAATGGGGATGGTCTATTGCATCATGGCAAAACATATTCGTTACTCCTGGTCTTGGCATTGATATCTGCAGGTTTTTTAGGCCTTTTGGCCATACCTTCAGGAAACCTTGTAGAGTCAGCGGAAGCCGATAACACGAGAGCGTTCGCGGGCGGAGATGGATCTGTCGAGGACCCTTATCAGATATCCGATGTGGACCAGCTTCAGGACATGAGCTCAGACCTCAGCGCGCACTATGTGCTGATCAACGACATCGACGCATCTGCCACGATTGGTTGGAATTCCGATGAGGGTTTCGTTCCGATCGGAGATGGTTTGAACGAGTTCATGGGTTCTCTGGGTGGGCAGGGATACGATATCACGGACCTGTTCATTGATCGAGCCTCTGCAGATTATGTAGGATTGTTCGGTTATCTTGATACTGTGGCAAGCTTGAACAATATCAGTCTGATCGATAATAATGTCAGCGGAAATCGGTATGTCGGCGGGCTCGTGGGAAGGATCAACAACGGCATGGTTTCTAACTGCTCTTCATCAGGAAACGTCAGCGGAAATATACAAGTCGGAGGGCTAGTGGGACGCAATAATATAGGATTGGTCGATAACTGCTCTGCCTCAGGATACGTCAACGGAGACCATAATGTAGGGGGACTCGTAGGGTACAACGAAAATTCGATCTCAAACTGCTACGCCATCGGAAACGTCAACGGAACAGGAGATTCTGTCGGAGGGCTAGTAGGAGAGAACAACGATGGATCGGTCTCAAACTGCTACGCCACAGGCAGCGTCAGCGGAACAGGATATTCTGTCGGAGGGCTAGCGGGAGAGAACAACGATATGATTTCTAACTGCTATTCTACAAGCATTGTCAGCGGAAATACTATGGTCGGTGGGCTAGTGGGACAAAACTACTACGGCTCGGTCGATAACTGCTACGCAACAGGCAGCGTTAGCGGAGATGTAGAAGTCGGCGGGCTCGTGGGATACGACGCTGGATCGGTCTCGAACTGCTATGCAACTGGCAATGTCAACGGTGTAGATGATGTTGGAGGGCTCGTGGGATACAACAACATCGGCCATACCTCAAACTGCTACGCGATTGGAAATGTAATCGGAACAGGTGGGAGGATTGGCGGGCTAGTGGGGGAGAATAACGCCCTGGTCTCAAACTGCTACGCTTTAGGAAACGCCAGTGGAGTTTCTGAAATTGGAGGCCTTGTGGGATATAACAGCGGCACGGTCTCGAACGGTTTCTGGGATATAGAGACCTCCGGAATGGCCGATAGCGACGGAGGAACCGGAAAGACCACCTCCGAGATGAAACAGGGAGTAACCTTCACCGGAGCAGGGTGGAACTTTATTGATACATGGTCGATCTGGGATGGAAAAACATATCCCTATTTGAATAACCTCACATACTCTGCACCGATGGTAATATGCATTGACCTCATTGTGACATCTGAAGATCAGGCATACCAAGTAGATTACAGTGCTGAGTCGTCCCTTCCAGGATGCACGGACTTTTCATGGGAGATCGATACAGATGCAATCTGGCTTACCATGAGCGCAGATGGGGTTCTCACCGGAACACCACTGAATGATGATGTGGGGAATCACTCTGTCGAGGTGATCTGTAAAGATCCAAGGTTGGTCTCAACAACCAGAAGCTTCACACTTTCAGTTCTGAACACCAATGATGCTCCGGAGATCAACATCACATATACCAATGCAACAGAAGACGTTCTCTATTCATTGGATCTATTCGCGATAGACGTGGACCCAACAGAAGATACGCTCACCTGGACGCTGGAGTCAGGGCCGACCTGGTTGGAGCTCAACACCACCACCAATACCCTGAATGGAACCCCGCTCAACAGTGACGTTGGAACTGCTGAGGTCAATGTCTCTGTGGACGATGGGAACGGCGGAAGCGACTGGCAGAATTTCACGATAACCGTGGAGAACACAAACGATGACCCGATCATCATTACAACACCGATGAACACAACGCTTCAGGACGAACTCTACTCCGTTCTCCTCAATGCAACCGACGAGGACCCAGTTGCTATCAACTTCACCTGGTCGATGGATACGAACGCGGAATGGCTTGAGCTGAATGGAACATACCTGAACGGAACTCCGGGCAACTCCGATGTGGGAACGTTCTGGGTCAACATAACGGTCATCGATGGATTCGGTGGATCACATTCGCTTAACTACACCCTGATAGTAAGCAATGTTAACGACGCTCCTATCTGGACATTGACCCCAGTAGATCAGGACCTCACCGAGGGAGAAGAGATGTCTCTTGAGTGTACAGCGACGGATATTGATGGGGACAACATCACCTATTCAATAGAGACCACCCCGACATCCAACCTGACAATTGATCCGTCTTCAGGTGCTATCAGCTGGGCATCTCCTGTCATAGGAACATACACTGCAACCATAACTGCAACGGATGGAACCATTGAGATCCAGCATACTTTCTCAATTGGCG
>JAUVLN010000174.1 GCA_030600725.1 Thermoplasmatota archaeon
GGTGGTTTGGTGCTATTGCTCCTGTAGGGTCTTTACGATCCAGCCCCTGGACCTCCCACTCCTCGGGCATGCCGTTCACGACGACATCAAGAACAGGTGAAACTACGGCATACGTGGAGAACAACACCGCCGCCGCAAGGATATATTTCAGGAAGTTCCTCTTCCTCCTCTTGAGGAATTTTCTCAGAAGCAATATGATCGTTGTGACCACGATTATCATGACAAGATAATATACTGCGATGAGCGGATTGGTGGCCCCCTCCTCACCGAAGGCCTGCATTCCCTGGCTGATGTAAAGGGGCGCCACGAAGAGGGAAATGGAGACCGTTATCAATATGAAGATTACCATGCCTGTTATAGGTGCCCAGGCGCTCTTCCAACCGAGGCCGCGCCTAGTAGCCTCCTCATCGCTTTTGTCCCCCTCAGCATCGGGGGTTCCCGGCTTCTCCTCACCCATCTGATCCCCCCATTAACCCTGCTTGTATCCGATCTTGCGGAGGAACTCTATTCTCCACCTCTGATCTTCCTCGGTCTCGATACCCTTCTGCCTGTCACCGTTGATCACTCCCATGATCCCCCTACCTCTCTCGTTCTCCGCAATGATCACATCCGTCGGGTTGGCTGTTGCGCAGTAGATATTACACACGAGGTTCAGGGACTTGACCGCATTGAGGAAGTTTATCGGAAACGAGCCGCTCATGAAGATTATAAAGGAGTGGCCGCACGATAGGTTGAAAGCGTTCTTCTTGGCCAGCTCCGTCATCTCCTCATCCGTGCCCGACCATCTGACCAAACAGTGCCCGGAAGCCTCGCAGAACGCCACCCCGAATCTGACGCCGGGTACCGCGTTGACCATAACCTCATGGATATCCTCAACGGTCTTGATGAAATGCGACTGACCAAGGATGAAATTTATATCCTCCGGTTTTTCTATGGGAACGCTTATCAGATCCATTCGGAGTGCCTCCACACGAGAATATGATGTCTCGACCGCTCGAGGATTAGCTGGACCTTATTAAAAGATTACCTGAGCCCCTCAAGTGCTTTTTCAGCATTGGTGGCAGATATCGTTTTCCCCTCCAGGAGCTTTTTGACCACCTTGTCCACCTCATCTCCCTCGGCCCCGGCCTGGATCGCCAGGTTCCTGGCGTGGAGCCTCATGTGTCCCCTCTGGATCCCCTCCGAGGAGAGGGCCTTCAATGCCGCCAGGTTCTGGGCCAGACCCACAGCTGCCAGCGCTTCCCCCAGGTCAGTTGCCCTCTTGATCCCCATGAGTTTAACACAGGCTCTTGCCGTTGGGTGGACCTTGGTAGCTCCCCCCACCAATCCCACTGCCGTGGGCAGTTCGATCTCTCCGATCAAGTCCCCGTTCTCGGCCTTTTTATAGTTGGTAAGGGGGGCGTATGAGCCATCTCTGGCCGCATAGGAATGGGCGCCCGCTTCCACGGCCCTCGTGTCATTGCCGGTAGCCCTCACCACCGCCGAGACGCCGTTCATGATACCCTTGTTATGTGTTGAGCACCTGTAAGGGTCCACCTCCGCAAGGTGAAAGGCTTTCAATATGCCATCAACGACATCCTCCCCCCCGAGTATCTCTTTCCTGAAGGTCGCCCTGGCCCCGGACAGCCGTCTGTCCGCCAGATTGGAAATGATCCTGAGGATGGCCCTACCACCCGTCAACTCCTCCATTACGGGGGCAACTGCCTCCGCCATGGTATTAACCGCATTCGCGCCCATTGCATCCCTGCAGTCCACATATAGATGGGCTACCATGAGATCACCCTCGGGATGGGACAAATGCCTGAATTCGATATCCCGTACACCCCCTCCCAGTGAAACGAGAAGGGGATCCCTCGAGTTCGCAAGCTCAATAAGCACATTCCTCTTTAGGTCAAGTGCTTCGATCGCACCCTTCATATCCGGGATATCGACGATCTGTACCTGGCCGATCATCACAGGGTCAGAGGACCACGTCTCGAAACCACCGTTCTCCCTGGCCATCTTTGCACCCTTGGATGCGGCGGCAACGACGGATGGCTCCTCCGTTGCCATGGGTATGAGCACATCCCTGCCGTTTATCAGGAAATTCGTGGCGATCCCCAAAGGGATCTCGAAGCTCCCCACAACGTTCTCTATCATCCCATCCAGAATGGACGGATCGCACGAGGAAAAAGAGAGGGATATGATATCCTCCTCATCAAGGCCGGATCTCTCCCTGAGGACCCTTCTCCTCTCCTCGATATCCATCCTGTAGAAACCCGTGATATCCGACGACATAGATCTCACCTATTTGCTCCCTTATCCATGGAGTTCGACCTCGGCCCTTCTCAGCTTCAGTCCCCTGGGGCAGTTGATCTCCTCCATGAGCTTTGTTATCTTGACCTTCTTTCCAGCGGCCGGATTCTCCTTCCTGCAAAGGCGATGGTTAGCACACGATAGCACTTGACACGAGCCATCCTTCAGGCTGATGATCGCCCCTTCGATCGCCTTGTTTGAAGGTATCGAGGCCTCCACCTTCAGCTCCTCGTACTCCACTATCACCGCCTTACCACCATCGTGAACCGGGCAATCGTGTTCCTTATCCCTTATGGCGGTGATCCGGTATCTGTATCCCGTCTTCAGATCATGGCAGGCCTTTTTCACCTGACAATCCACGCATTCGGGTGAAGTACCGACATAGGTGAAGATGAAACCCACCCTCGCCACCTCTTTACCAATCAGAGTGATATTGCTCATTGGACCACTTTCGCCCCAAAGAGCGATCCGATATTAATTATTGTTTGCTATAACATGATTTACATAGGACGGTGTGTGAATCACAGGCCGTTCCTACTACGGAGGGGGGAAAGGGATATAAATAAGAACTACATCGGGGATTTCCACAAGCCTGCGCCAGGTAATGTCGATAGGGCGTTGATCAGGTGGCACCATATAAAGGTCTGATCCGTAACCGATGCAATGCATCTCATCGGAGGCTTCGATTTGGCCGAGAAAAAAAGTGGAAAACAGAGAAAGGACAAGGCCCCGGCAGCTGAGGTCAATCCGGACTTCAAGTTCATAGTCCGTGTTCGAAATACGGACATAGACGGGAACAAGAGGTTCATTGATGGTCTCACCTCCATAAAGGGCATCAACTACAGGATATCGAAGATCATAACCCGTAAGCTCGGCATAGATCCCTCAATGAAAAGCGGAGATCTGACCGATGAGCAGGTGGAGGGCCTTGCCAAATTCCTCGAGGAGATCCCCACTCACATACCCATGTGGATGATGAACAGGCAGAGGGATATCGATACCGGTGAGGACACCCATACGCTCGGGTCCGATCTCGACATGATACACAGTGAGGATATCGGCCTGCTGAGGAAGATCAGGTGTTATAAAGGGGTCCGCCACGATGGAGGCCATAAGGTCCGCGGGCAGAGGAGCGGTTCCAACGGTAGGACCGGAGCTACCGTGGGCGTATCAAGGAGAAAACAACATTAAGGGGGTTTAATAATGGGAGATCCTAAGAAGCTTAAGAAAAGATACGAGACCCCCTCTCATCCATGGCAGGGTGAAAGGATCAAGGAGGAAAAAGCGCTCATGGTCAAATACGGCCTCAAGAACAAGAGGGAGGTCTGGAAAGCGCAGTCCTACCTCAGGAGGCTGAGGAAGCAGGCAGTTGGTCTGCAGGCCATGAATCGTTCCGGGAACAAGCAGTCGCAGAAGGAGACCGGACTGCTTCTCCAGAGATGCCATAAACTCGGTTTCCTGTCCGATGGAGCGCCCCTCAAGGATGTGCTTACCATTGATGTGGAAATGGTTTTCTCTCGCAGGCTTCAGTCCCTTGTGTACACCAAAGGGCTGGCCCAGACCCCTAAACAGGCAAGACAGATGATCAACCACGGACATGTCATCCTGAAGGACAGGAGGGTCACTATCCCCGGCCTGTTGATCAGCAGGTTCGAGGAGGGGTTCATCGAGTACGAGGCTGCCTCTCCCTTTGCATCGGAGCTTCATCCGATGAGACCGAAGGGAACCGCGCCTACCGAGGATCTCACCCCTTCACAGGTGGAACAGAAGATAACGATAGAAGCTCCGAAAGAAGAGGAAGGTGAAAAATAATGAACGATAAATGGGGGGTCTGTCATATCTTTGCATCATACAACAATATACTGATCACACTTACCGATCTCACCGGAGCCGAGACCATTGCGAAAGCCACCGGTGGGATGGTCGTCAAGGCCGCAAAGGACGAGGCATCACCGTACGCTGCAATGCGTGCGGGAGAGCTGATCGCCGACAGGGCCAAGGAGAAGGGGATAACCAACATACATATCAAGGTCAGGGCCCCAGGAGGGAACGGGCCAACGTCCCCCGGCCCCGGTGCCCAGGGAGTGATCAGATCGCTCTCGAGGGCGGGACTGAGGATCGGCAGGATAGAGGATGTCACCCCGGTGCCACATGATGGAACGAAACCCAAGGGCGGAAAGAGAGGCCGGAGGGTCTGAGATGATGTTAAAGGTGAGGGAGCTAACCGACCAGAGGTGTTCATTCGTAATCGAGGGAACATCCCCGGATGTGGTCAATGCGATCAGGAGGACCCTGATATCAGAGGTCCCCAAGATGGCCATAGATGAGGTGGAGTTCCATATGGGCCCGATACGGGACGAGCAGGGAAACGAATACGATTCCAGCTCCGCACTATTCGATGAGATCATCGCACACAGAATGGCACTTGTTCCCATCCCAACCGACCTCAAGAACTTCACATTCAAGGACCAATGTGAATGTGGCGGTTCCGGATGTCCTCACTGCACGATCATATATGTTATGAATAAGAAAGGACCGTGTACGGTATATTCCGGCGACCTTCAGCCTCTTGGGGATGTGACCCTCCGCGTCAAGGAGGAGTTGATACCCATCGTGAAATTGAAGGAGAAACAGGCACTGCTTGTCTATGCCACAGCGATCCTGGGCACAGGTAAGGAGCATGCGAAATGGCAGCCGGTGACGGTTTGCGGATACAAATATTTCCCGAAGCTGTATCTCTCCAGCATGAACCACAAGGACCCCGATAACAAATATGGGATATGGGATGGAGAGGAGAAGAAGTTCATAGTCGAGAACCTGTACCATGTCGATCTCTGCCACAGGTGTGTTCAGACACTGGAAGCCAACAACGCAAACCCTGAACCGAAGTTCGATCTCGTGGGAAGGGATGACAAGTTCATCTTCTCATTCGAGACCGATGGGTCTGTAACAGCAAAGGATGCTCTGGAATACTCCCTGAAACTGTTATCAGACAAATTCGATGAGTTCAGGGACCAGATCTCCGGC
>JAUVLN010000209.1 GCA_030600725.1 Thermoplasmatota archaeon
ATGGTGCTTTGATCTGTCCCCTCACACTTCATGTACAATGTCGAAAGTATACCCCTTGTTACGGGTATGAGATGTGGCGTGAACTGGACCTGCATCCTATGTTTGGAAAAGGGTGCCAACCACTCCTCTATCTCCGGTGTGTGTCTGTGGGTGCCGATCGAATAGGCCATCATGTTATCGTTCATACGGGGGAAATGCGTCGCCGGCTTCGGATTGATACCGGCACCGGAAACTCCTGATTTGGAATCGACTATGCAGATATCAGAGTCGACGAGGTCCTTCTTGATAAGAGGCGCAAGGCCCAGCAGGACGGGTGTCGGGTAACAGCCCGGATTCGCGATCAGGGAGCTTTCTCTGATCTCCTCCCTGAAGAGTTCAGGAAGCCCATAGGCGGCCTCGTTGAGAAGTTTCGGACAGATGTGTTCTACCCCGTACCATCTCTCGTATGACATTGGATCCTTTAATCTAAAGTCCCCGGAGAGGTCCACGATCTTGTATCCTTCCGCGGAATACTCCTTTACATACCTCTGCGATACGCCGTGGGGAAGAGCCAGGAACACGACATCTAGCCCTGAATGGGGTATCTCTTCCTGGCCCACAAGAACCTGGTCGTGAACATTGAGCAGATGGGGATGTACATCCGACAACATCCTACCTTCTTTCGATGTAGTGGTTATGACGCTGATGTCCACCTGGGGATGCCCAAGGAGTATCCTCATCAGCTCAGAGCCGGTATATCCAGTGACGCCGACTATCCCCGCAGATATCCTATCCATCAGGATACACCTCCCTGATGCAGCGGGCCAGAACCTCCACCGTCCTGTCCATCTCTTCCACCCTCACATTTAGAGGGGGGAGGAACCGTATGACGGTGTCTGCGGTACAGTTCGACAAGATGCCCTGGTCCAGCATCCTGGATACGACCTCCTTTCCGCTCTTTCTTAGGACCACTCCGACCATAAGGCCCTCTCCCCTTACGTGGTCGACTACATCCACTCCTTCTAGGGCGGACCTGATCTTCATCCTGAAGTGGATACCGTGTTCCCGAATCCTCCTTAGGAACTTCTCATCGGATATGGTCGAGACCACCGCTGCTCCCGTTGCTGTCGCCAGCGGATTCCCTCCGAACGTGGTGCCGTGGTCGCCCGGTTCGAAGGCCGAGGATACCTCGTCCCTCGCCAGGATCGCTCCTATGGGAAAGCCAGCACCAAGCCCCTTTGCGATCGTGATAATATCGGGAACTACGTCGTATGCCTGATATGCGAACAGATAGCCCAACCTGCCCATACCGCACTGTATCTCGTCGAAGATCAGCAGTATACCCTCCTTGTCACACAGCTTCCTGAGACCTTCGAGGTAACCCCTATCAGCAGGTACAATACCTCCCTCTCCCTGGACCGGTTCGACCAGTACAGCGCAAGTGTCGTCGTCCACCGCCTCAGCGATAGCATCTATGTCGTTGAAGGGCACCACCTTGAACCCTTCGGGAAGTGGGTACAGGTCCTTTTTGTACTTCTCCTGACCAGTCGCCATTAGAGAGACCAGTGTCCTGCCGTGGAAGGAGCCTTCCATGGAGATGACCCTTCCCCCCTTTCCCTTCTTATTGCCCCACTTCCTGGCCAGCTTGATGGCTCCCTCGACCGCCTCCGTTCCGCTGTTGCAGAAGAAGACTCGGTCGAGGTCGCAGCCCTCAACGAGGAGCTTTGCCAGCCGGACCTGAGGTTCTATGTAATAGATGTTCGAACAGTGGATGAGCCTATCAGACTGCCGTTTTATGGCCTCCACCACCTTCGGGTGGCCGTGACCAAGGGCGTTCACCGCTATCCCTCCAAGCATGTCCAGATATTCGTTCCCTTCAGTATCGTATACTTTCGTCCCCTCACCCCGTACGAGCGCGATGGGGACTCTATCGTACACCTGGAAATGGTATTTCTCCTCCATTCTCATTATCTCATCAAATTTCTCCAGCTCAGTGTCCTGCATTTTATCACCTTCATGGTATGATCGTTGTCCCTATCCTCTCCATCGTGAGCATCTTCCAAAGTAGGGAGTGCGGCACCATCCCGTTTAGGATGTTGGTCTTTTCCAGCCCTCGGTCGATGGCCTTCAACGATGATTCGACCTTAGGTATCATCCCTCCTTTGATCGTCATGCCGATGGCTCTGCGCGCGTCCTTTGCTTTTATCTCATCTATTAGGCTTGACGGGTCGTCAGGGTCAGTCATGACCCCGTCAACATCTGTGAGGAATATCAATCTGTCAGCACCGATCTCGCCCGCGATCTCGCCCGCAAGAACGTCGGCGTTGATATTGTAATCGATGTCATCCTCACCCATGCCTATCGGGGCGATCACAGGGATTATATCATATTCGGTGAGTATATCGAATATGTATGGGTCGATATCTGTAACCTCTCCGACCTGGCCCAGGTCGTAGTACTTCAACTTTCCATCGTCCTTATACTCGCCTCTCAATTTCCTGGCGCTTATCATTCCCATGTCCTTACCCGACATCCCGATGGCCTTGGCCCCCTCGTAGTTCATCATCTTGATCAATTCGTTGTTGACCTTTCCGCACAGGACCATCTCAATGATCTCCAGGGTCTCCTTGGAGGTCTTTCTCTGTCCCCTGACGAACTCCGGCTCGAGCCCCAGGCGGTTCATATATTCGTTAATTGCGGGACCTCCTCCATGGACCACTACGGGCCTCATGCCGATCATCTTCAGGAACACGATATCCTTGATAACGCTCTTCTTCACATCATGATTGAACATCGCATTGCCGCCGTACTTGATCACTATCGTCTTGTCCTTGTTTCTGACTATATTGGGCAATATCTCGAAAACATCGAACGATGAGCCATATTTATCTTCAACCTCTGACATATTTTTACCTCCGGGAAAGATCGGGGTGGTCATCCGCATCATCGATCTCTGGTAGATAGCTGATCTGATACCGTTTTGATGATAGTAGTCCTGATAATGCGAGGGCTTTTTCGTATCCATCTATCCTGCCTGGTGAGGGCCTGATCCTGCCTGGACCATTAAACCATTCACGCCGGTCTTGCCTGGCCCAGTCATTCATTATTTGACCTCGCATCATTCGATTTCTTATGATACTATCCAGCCCCGCTTCAAATCCGGATGCCGCATGACAATGAGGCATCCACTATCTGTCCTGATCGTAGATCTGATCACATATAACCCACAAGAGAAGGGCTATTTATTCCCTGTTCTATGAAAAATCAAAAATAAAGGGAATAATCTGCATAAAACGCACATTTGATGGAGAATTCTAATGATGATATTTATGAAAAACGCAGATAGTCGCCACAATTTCAGTGGATTCATAAAACAGCATTTATCTGCTCGATAAGGTTGCCTTTGCATATCAATGATCAAAGGATATTTGAGGTGTTTACAAGATGGACGGGAGCATTCTAAATAAAAGGGTGGGGAACACGCCGCTGGTACGCGCAAAGAACCTGGAGAGGGAGCTGGGGATAGAGAAGATATATCTCAAGCTCGAGGGAAACAATCCATCGGGCCACAGAGAGGACAGGCTGGCCCACCTGATCATCAGGGATGCCCTGACAAGAGATAAAAGGACAATATGCATGGGGACGTTTGGGACCGTCGGGGGATCTCTTGCCTACCTCGCTGGCTACTACGATGTAAAGTGCATATTCGTGGTTCCCGACAAGAAGAGGATCTTGAGGAAGAACCTGTTCGAGCCAGACTACGTCGAGCTTATCGAGCACGGCAGGACATATGAGGATTGTGTGAAGGAGAGCAGAAGGCTATCCGAGGAGAACGGCTGGTACAACGCAAATCCGGGACGCGCGAACAACATCCTCAACATGCACGCATTCTCATATCTTGCAGGGGAGATGCAGAACCAGATCCACGATAAGATCGACACCGTGTTCTGTCAGACATCCAACGGCTCCTCGATATCTGGCCTCCACCTGGGCTTCAAACAGATGTGGGCCACAGATGAGGTCGGCCGGATCCCGAGGATATACGCTGCCAGCACTGCCCAGGGAAACCCTATCGTGGAATCGTTTGAGCAAAACAACGATGCCATCCTGGATCTGGACCCGAAGAGTGTCAAACCCACAAAGTACAATCGAAACGTGACCTGCTACAAGGCGTTCAACGGGCAGGATGCCCTCAATGCGATCCGTGATTCAGAGGGGAAAGCGATCGGGATCAAAGACGAAGAGCTGCTCTCGAACTGGAGAGACATGAGAAAGTGGGAGAGGTTCATCAAGCTGTCAGTTCACGATTCATTTCCTATCTCGGCGTTCAGGAAGGCCGCGTCAGAAGGGATGCTGGGTAAGGGCAATCACATTATCGTCCTCAACGACGGTAAGGTGGACCTTGATATCCGCATCCTGAGAAAGAAGGACTTGGACAT
>JAUVLN010000202.1 GCA_030600725.1 Thermoplasmatota archaeon
AGTGGTTCACACCATCCACCTGTATGAAGATCAGGTCCGGGATCCTGTTGAACCCGTATGTGGCCTCGTACGTGAACATTGTGTCCGTATGCCCCCTCAGGGGGTCCACCGACCATCTGAAGTCGATGGGGCCCGGCCAGAGGTCCGATTTCACATAAATGGTGAAGGATACCTTGTTGTTCGTGGAGTTGTCATCCGGGTATACTATCTCCACCTCGAGGATAAAGCTCCCCTTGGTCGCGGTCGTCCAGTTGGAGAACACGATGGTCATGTTCCCGCCCGGTCCCAGTTCGTTTCCGTCCGTGAAGTTCAACTTCCGGTTAAAGGGGCTGAAAACGACATCGCCCGTGGAGGGCACCATGACCTTGAGGGACACATATCCCGTACCGTTGGCGGCAAGATCACCCAGGTTCTCAACGGTGACATTTGCACGCATCCCCTCCTCGGCCACAATCGTTTCACCGGGGGCGGGGAAATTGACGGTCGGACGGAGATCGACCCCTCCCTCTCTGGTCATCCCCTCTTCCTCGCTCTGGGCCATCAGTGTGAAAGGCCCTAAAAGAAGTAGGGCAATGACCGTGAGTATACCTACCATCTTTCGCATGAGTTCACATCTAAATGCGAATAGATTAACCTTTCCCTCCCTTGAGAATGGGAAAGGCCTCAGATCGCTTTTTCAACGTATATCTTCAGAAGCTCTATTATGGTCCGCTGTGCGGCTTCAAGCGAGGGGACCGGAACGTACTCCCTCTTCGAATGGAAATTCATCCCCCCTGCGAATAGATTGGGGGTCAACAGGCCCTTGTAGGAGAGCATGGCGCCGTCCGTTCCACCCCGGATGATGGTCAAAATGGGCTCCACACCGGCTCTCTTGACCGCCTCCACCGCATATTCCACGACCCTGGGGTCCTCGTTCAGCCTGTACTTCATGTTCTTATACGACTCCTTGATCTCCAGATCGATCACGGCCCGTGGATATATGGACCTCTGGACCTCCGCGATGGATCCCAGTATCCTCTTTTTCTCCTCCATCTTCTCCACGTCGTGGTCCCTGATGAGCACCTTGAGGGTGGCCTCCTCCACTCCCCCCTCGATGTGGTGGGGGTGCAGGTAGCCTACACGGCCCTCTGTCATCTCGGGCGATATGGCCACGGGGATCATCGTGGCTATCTCCGCGCATATCCTCACCCCGTTGACCATCTTATCCTTGGCGTATCCCGGATGGACGTTGATGCCCTTCACCGTGAACTTCGCAGACATTGCGTTGAAGGTCTCATCCTCCACCTCCCCGACCTCGCCGCCGTCCACGGTATATGCGACGTCCGCATCGAACCTCTCAACATCGAAGAACTTCGTCCCGTTCCCGACCTCCTCGTCGGGGGTGAAGCCGATCCTGACCCTCCCGTGTGGGATCGTCGGGTCGTTCAACATCCGGGCTGCGGCGGCCATTATCTCCGCGACCCCCGCCTTGTCGTCAGCCCCCAATAGGGTCGTCCCGTCGGACGTGATTATCGTGTTTCCGATATTCTCGAGCAGATGGGGGTTCTCCTGGGCCTTTATTATCACGGACGGATCGCCGGGAAGGAGGATATCTCCACCGTCGTAATCCTCGTGAAGTATCGGTTTGACATCCTTGCCGGAGACGTCCGGGGAGGTGTCCACATGGGCTATAAGGCCGATCGTGGGGACCCTGTCCGGTGCGGGATGGTCCGGCGGGAGATTTGCCGGCAGGGTCGCCATGACATATCCGTATTCGTCCATCATGACATCTTCAATGCCCATATCCTTGAGCTCCCTTGCAAGAAGGGAGAGAAGGTCCTTCTGCTTCTCCGTGGAAGGGTATCGGTCCTCCACCTCATCCTTTGATTGGGTGTCTATCCTCACATATCTGAGGAACCTATCGAGTACATCCGCCATTTACGTCACCTCTGGCAGTACACGGTACGCTCTGATTTTAATTTTTGGCAGATATATTCACCAACCCCCTCGAATATCTTTATATCGCCTCCCGCCCTTGAATTACCCGAGGGCACCTCCTTGGACGAAGATATGAACATCCTGGCACGATATCCATTCCTTGGACCGGCCAGGGAATGGGTCAAGGGGTCGGGCCTCACCATCTCCCAGATGCTCTCAAGGGACCAGGAGAAGGTTCAGATCCTCGCCAGAAACAGGGTGGAGAGGGCGATAGACGGCGCGGGCGGTGAAAGGGAGGTGATGAGCTCCCTTGAGGAGAGCAGGGAGTACCTCCTCTCATATCCGCTCTCCAGATATCTGGTAGCCACGCTTGGGGACGAAAACCTCATCAAATGGTTCTCACATGCCGAGGCCGAGACCGCCCATGGGTCCCTGGTACACGAGGATGAGGACCTCATCAGGGAGATGGGGGAGGAGCTTGATCTTCCTGAAAGGGATCCGCCCGAATCCCAGGGTGATGATACCCCTGCCATCCCCAGGGTCACCAAAGGGATCAGGCCCGGCGGGTCAGGGCCGGAGAGGGTTGACTACTGGGTGTCGTTCACCGATTACCTCCCGCTCAAGCGCCACATCTCCGGTGCCGAATGGGACCTGATCAACCAGCCCATAATAGACGGGCTTATACGATTGAACAGGAGCCGTTATCTGAGGCTCATGCAGGAAGCGATCAAGATCAGGGTCGAGGATGGCCTTGCCGGGAAGGAAAGCCGCATCAGGGGAAACCCGATGGAGGATCCGCTCAATGCGATCAGGATCAAACTGGATGCTAGGAAGAAGAGGTACGAGGCAAAGGACCTTGGCAAGATCACCGTTACCAGGCTCCCCCCGTGCATCAGGCAGATACTGGGGATGTCTCAGGCGGGTGAGAACCTCCCCCATCACGCCAGGTTCTCACTCGTGACGTTCCTCCACACGATAGGTATGTCCAGGGAGAACATCTTCAAGTCATTCGCCAGGACCCCGGACTTCAAGGAGGATATCGTTCAGTATCAGATCGACCACATAACAGGTGCCTCCTCGGCCACAGAATACTCGGTCCCCTCCTGCGAGACCATGAAGAGCGGCGGCATATGCTTCAACCCCGACCCCCTCTGCGAGAAGGAGTGGATGACGCATCCCATGACCTACTACAAGATCAAGGGCAGGAAGGGGAGATATCGGCCCAAAGATAATGTTTCATGACCTGCGCCCGTCCCCCGTCGTTGTAGAAACCATCGAGAAGCCCGACCCCCCGGAACCCTGATCTGGTGTAGAAGGATATCGCGGAACTATTTCCCTCACGGACCTCCAGTACGATCGATCCCATCCTTCTCAACCTCGCGTACTGCTTGCAGCTCTCCAGCAGGGACGTGCCTATTCCCGTCCGCGAAAACTCCCCCCGGACGGCCAGCATCAGTATCCTCAACGTTGTGTTATCCATGGGCACTCCAATTATGAAGCCCCGGATACGCTCCCCGTCATCCGCCACAAGGAAACCCCCTCTGAACCCCTCGTAGAAGTGGGAGAAGAGCCTGGAGTCGTACTCCTCCCTCAGCTCGGAATCGGCGATGGAGACTACCTGGATGAGATCGTCGGCACCCACCCTCCTGATCTTGTAATCTGGCCTCATGAATGGATGGGGATGCACCTCATAGAAAAAAAAATAACCGGTCCGATGATCCCGGGAACATGGAACATTATCGACCCCTTTCATGACCAGGGCCCCTTGAATCCTGCGATAGTTTATTATGAATTGATCATATCCGGAACGGGTGATCGATTGTTTTCCAGTAGAATGAACGGTATAGAACTCTCCGGCATAAGGAAGATGTTCGATCTGGCCAAGGAGGATTCTGTCAACCTCGGCCTGGGGGAGCCCGATTTCCAGCCTCCGAAGGAGGCGATCGATGCCATAGAGAACGCCATGAGAGGGGGGCTGAACAAATACGGGCCCACGAACGGCATCCTCCCGCTCAGGGAGGCGATCGCTTTCAGGATGAGGAGGTACTGGAAGGATGCCACCCCCGACCACGTCGTTGTAACCACATCCGGCTCACAGGCCCTCTTCTCCGCCATGCTCACCATCGTTGACAGGGGAGACGGCGTCCACTATCCCGACCCGAGGTTCGTGATGTACGAGCCACACACCAAGATCCTCGGAGGGGAGGCGATCCCCTACAAATTGGCGATAGAGAACGATTTCAGGCCGGACATGGAGGAGCTGGAGAGGTCCATGACCCACCATTCAAAGATGATCATCGTCAACTCCCCGAACAACCCCACCGGAGGTATGATCACCAGGCAGGACAGGGACGATATCGTGAACATCGCCAGGGAGCACGACCTGTTCATACTTTCGGACGAGGTATACGACTCCATAATCTTCACGGGCAGCACCCATCACTCGTTCATTGGACAGTACGAGAGGACCATATTGGCCAACTCGTTCTCCAAGCTCTATGCGATGACCGGATGGAGGATAGGATGGCTCGCCGCGGAGGATGAACTGATCAGGAAGATATCCCTGGCCCATTATCATATCGTCGCATGCCCCAACACGCCCGTTGAATATGGTGCGCTTGCGGCCCTGAAGATGGG
>JAUVLN010000038.1 GCA_030600725.1 Thermoplasmatota archaeon
GGGGATCACCAGAAGCCTCACGTCCGGATGTATCGTCCTGTCCCCTAGAACCTTGGCAAGTACCCTCAGATCATCCAGTCTGCCATTTGTGCAGGATCCCACGAATACCTGATCCACGGCCTTGCCGCCCACGTTCTCGACGGGTTCGACCCTGTCCGGAGAGCCCGGTATCGCGACCTGGGGGCCCATGCCCTCGATATCTATATGTTTTGTATCCCACTCCCACCGGGGAGCCCTTGGCCCGTAGGTTCCCTTGTCAACCCTGTCCGGGAAGATGGCGACATTCGCCGATGTCTCACAGGCCATATTGGCGATGGTCAATCTGCCGTCATCGGCCAGCCACTCAAGGATCTTGCCATCCATCTCAAGCCCCTGGCCGGAGGCCCCGTTGGACCCGAACCAGGAGATAAGCCTCAGTGCGATATCCTTGCCCTCGGACCAGACATCGGGGACCCCCTCGAACAGTACACCCACCGGCTTCGGGATCTCGATCCAGACCTCTCCCGATGCCATGGCCACCGCCAGGTCCGTGCTTCCGATGGCCGTGGAGTAAGCCCCCAACGCCCCCCCGGTCGTGATGTGACTGTCCGCACCGATTATCATGTCCCCCGGATGGACCTTCTCCCCCTCGAAAAGGTGAACATGACAGATGCCTTCCCCCCAGTCCACGTATTCTCCCATCCGGTATCGTGCATTGAACTCCCGGATCATCCGGCACGCTTCCGCGCTCTCCCTATCCTTGGGTGGGGTGAAGTGATCCAGGTAGATAACGGACCTATCGGCCGCTTTCAGATATGGCAGGCCTCCCCTGTTTATCATGGTTATGGCGGGAGGTGCGGTGACATCGTGCCCCATGATGAGGTCCGGGGAGAATATGGATAGCTCACCGGGTTCCAGCAGCCCCTCCACCAGGTGGTCCTTCAGGATCTTCAGGCTCAATGAGCCTCCGAACCACTCATCCACCTTCCACAGCCCCCTTTGTCATCAATTCGAATCCATTGTGCCACACGAAATCTATAAGCTCCTTATCGGATGAGAAAGGACCTTTTACAGTTGTATGTTCCTTTATGATGTCGGTAAGCCTGATGAGGTCCTCATCTTTCAGCCAGTAACCGCTGTTATCCAGAGCGTGCTTTACGGCAGTGCGCCCGGTGTGTTTGCCTATGAGGAAGCTTCCGCTTTCAAGGCCGAAGTCCATTGGATTGACGAACTCGTAGGTGAGCGGGTTATTGAGAACGCCGTGAACGTGTATACCGGATTCATGCTTGAAGGCGTTGTCTCCCACAAGCGGCTGTGTCAATCCGACCTTCAGGTCCATCTCGTCGATGACGGTGTCGCATAGAGAACCCAGTCTATCGGGCCTCAACCTCATCTCTATGTTCATGTGTCTTCTGTGGAACATGAGTGCGACTCCGAGCTGTTCAAGCGAGGCGTTTCCCGCCCTCTCCCCGATGCCGGTGACCGTGACATCCACCTGATCGGCACCTGCCCTTATCGAGGAAAGCGTGTTCGCGGTGGCAAGTCCCAGATCATTATGACAGTGGACGCCGACAGGTACCCTTCCCTTTACAGCCCTTTTTATGTGCCCGACCATGAGGGCCATATGTTCCGGAAGTGCGCATCCAACCGTGTCCGCCATATTCACGATATCCGCTCCCGCCCGTACCACCTCCCTCATCATGTTCCCCAGGTAATCCAGATGTGTCCGGGTAGAATCCTCGGAACTGAATTGGATCGTGTCGAAGCGACCGGAAGCGTATCTAACGGCCTCTATGGTCTTTCCTACAACCTCGTCCGGCGTCATGTTGAGCTTGTGTTTCATATGGATGGGCGAGGTGGCTATCCACAGATGTAATCTGGATCTCCTGGCCCTATTCAATGCTTCCTCACACAGTCTGATCTCACTTGGTATGGGTCTGCACAGGACCGCCACCTCTGCCTCCTCCACCTCCTTGCAGATCATTCGGATGGCCCTGACCTCGGTGTTGCCGTTTGCGGGAAAACCGGCCTCTATCACATCGAGGCCGGCCTCATCGAGGGCCTTCGCTATCTTCACCTTCTTTTCGGGCGTCAGGTGAACGCCGGGTGCCTGTTCCCCATCCCTGAGGGTTGTATCGAACAACCAGATCTTTCTGCTAGGCACCTGTAGACCTCATCCTTTTGACCTAACCAACACTGGTCAGTTATATTTCCACTTGAAAGGTATTAATCTATGAGGGGAGAGGTATGTGAAAGTGAAAGTGGTCCTGCATCCGCATCCATTTTTCATTTGTGTTTTTATCCGAAGGGATTATCTACAACCTGCCCCTCTCATCGGACCGTAGTATGGTCTTTCACGGTTCGGAGGAAATGGATGTTCAAGGAGCTGTCACTCGAGGGATCGCTGCTCAGCGGTTTTGAATTCCCTGTCGCGCTTGTTGTTGAGGTTACCAAACAGGGGATCGTCCTGTCGAAGCAGAGGTATCTGAAGGCCCTTGGAGACGTGGTGAATCAGACGATACGGTGTGCGTCGATCGAGATGTATGCTCATACAGGATCGTTTCTCGACCCCCATCTCAGATTCGGATCGGATGGCCCGGTGGGCGTTGACCTCCTCTACAATTTCCGTGTGGAGAAACACTATTTTTACGAGACGATCGAGGCGATAAAGAGTGGCAAACTCCGAATCAATATGAACAATCCGCAGACGCGGGATATCGCCAAGGTCCTGATGGAGAAGATAAGGCGGAGGGAGAGTCTCAGCTACAAGAGGCTGAAATCCCAGGAGCAGGGATTGATACTTGAACCCTATATGACACACATGTTGCGGAAGGCGGGTAAGGGGGGGAGGAAGGTCCTGCAGAACGTGGAACTGCTGGACAGGGAAGGGGTACTGAGATGTCAGGTGGATGGGGATACCATCGAGTATAAACCGACCCCTGCCCCGGTGATGGAGGTGGATGTCCTGATGATAACCGAGATCGCCTACCTCCCAAACATACTCAAGGATCTGGAGAACCACGGATTCAGGCATGAGAAGGCGCCATTCTGAGGTTGGATCATTTACTTCGGTCAATTGAGGTTATCGACGTGGATTTTCCAACCTTCTCCATATCGATCAATCCCTTGTCCTTAAGGGCCTTGATATTGTAATTGACGGTCGAGGAGGATAGTTTCAACTCGTCCGCGATGACCTTCTGGGACGTACCGGGCTTCTCCTCTACCTTGCCCAGGATCCGTCTCTGAACCAGCGTGATATCCCTCCTTTCATTCTCGATCCTGTAACCTGCAGGGTAGAATCTCCTGTAGAGGCCGTCGCGTTCCGATCTGATCAGTTTCTCACGCTCAAGCGTATACAGATGGTGAGCCAGGGTCCCGTTCGTGAGGTTCAAGTTGACCAGTATGCCCCGGAAATGCTCTCCGGGGTGGTTCTGGATATAAACATAGATCCTTCTTCTGAGTTTGTTTCCCAGCAGCTTCTGCGGTCTGAGTTTACTGTACAGGGGGAAAGCGGCGCTGAAGAAGGAGTACCTGAACGCATCGCTTGAGACCAGGGCCAATGCAGTAGCCGTCAGTGTTACGGCACCTGCAACGGAAACCACCATCACGCCCGGGGAGACACTCCCGCCTCCCTGCGGGTCCAGATCACCATCGGTGATGGGCCTCCTGGTGATGCTTACCGAGTACAACATCTCGTTGTCCCCCTCATCGTCCTCGTCAAGCAGATCCTTCGGATCGACCACGGCAACCACCGATTTCGCGGCCGGGCTGGCCTGCCATTCGAATGTGAGGTCGATCGTTCCTCCAGGTGGGATATCGACAACGATGGAGGAGATGAGCGGCCTGGATAGGCCCCAGGTGATCTCATATAATGAAACCGATAGGTTGGATGCGGTAGAATATCCTGTGTTCTCCACCGTTACGTTGATATAGACCCCCTCCTCCTCGTAAAGCTGCCTTGAGGGCATGGAGATCTCCTTGATCCTCAGGTTGGGCCTGTCGAGAAAGCCGACAGTATGGCTCATATTGGATGCCGTGGCCCACCCTTCCACCTCGCTTTCAAGCGGGATCAGCAGCTTCACATCAACAACGAAGGCCTCCAGATCGCTACGGTCGAGCGGTTCGAATCGAATGGTTGCCGCTTTTGTCGTCCCTGGTCCCATGTTGATGGCGGAGGGTTCAAGCTGAACCATGATGTCGTCCGGCACCCCCTCTATCTGAAGGACAACGGCTATGGCCTCCTCCTTGTAGTTCCTCACCCGGACGATCAATGATATCGGATCGGTGCGGTTGAAGGGTCCCCCGGATATGGAGAGGATCTCCACCTCGTGGGAGGGTATCACCTTCAAGGTGGAGGTAGCCCAGTATACATCCGCACTATCGGATATGCCGTCGTATTGTACCGTGAAGGTTCCCGATATGTCGTCGGGCGGGGTGATATGGGCCTGGTATGCCCTGGTCTCTCCGATGTAGAACTCACCCATCCCGTCATCATCGATCACAACGGTCCAGTCCGGTTGAACGGTGCCGTCCAGAAGGATATTGATCAAGGGGTCGAAGGATGAACCGATCACTCCCGAGTGGATCGCATTGAACCTGATGTCCGATGTGCGCCCCTCGGATACCTCGACGTACGTTGATAGAGGGTCAAGTGATATGGATGATCCTTTTACTATCTCAAAGGTTATGCTGACCTGATCGTTTGGGGTTCCTATCCCGTAGAGCTCATTGGCCGTCGACGTGGAATGAATATGGATGGTGAACCTGCCCCCCGGGACGGTCGTCTCGGGAACCTTGATCAGGATCAGCGTCTCGAACGTGGATCCGAAATCCCCGTCCTCCAGGCCAACATCGATCTCCTGACCCCCCTCCCTGAACTGTATGTCCCAACCTATGTTGTGGTCATCTATCTCAAGGGAGTAAATATCATTCATCTCCCCAACGTTCTTCAATGTCATCTCCACATAAAGCTGTTCGCCGGGGTAAACGTTAACGGTCTCCAACCTTCCGACTGTATCGGTCAATGTCAGTTGGTGATCCACCTCCGCGTCGAGGCCGATTATGGCAAGGATATATGCTTTATCGCCGGTCTCCATTCCTTCGGCCTCGACCCTGAAGGGGTAGTTGATCGTGGTATCGAATATCTCATCGGGGATCGTCACTGCCAGGACCGCCGTATCGCTAACACCCGGTTCGATCGTGAGCAGGCTGCTGATGGAAGCCGGCCATCCGTCGGGTCCGTCTGCGATGGTTATCATCAACGTCTGTTCCGAGGTGTGTGTGTTATGGAAATGGAGGGTGAAATATGATGTGCTGCCGGGTCTTTCGATATGCTTGGGAAACCCGTTGAACAGGGGGTCCTCGGGGTCCGCATCTATCGTCACCGTTCCCTCGTTCCAATCCGCCGCCTCACCGGGTAACATGGAAAAAATTGCAAGGACCAAAAGTGAGACCATTAGGAGTAGCGAGGTATGCAACAGTCCTGACCTTACATTTATCATCACGTTCAAATCCATCTATTGTATATTTAAATGATATAGTACAGATGTTGGAATGTTGAGCGGTGGGGTTTTCAGCGTATTGTGAGCAATATGATCTACCGAGCATTTCGAAATATAGATTACATAGTTTGAACATCATGCCCCATTGCCTTGCAGGAGGATGTCAGAAATGAACGGCACCACGGATATCATCAGCACCAAGGACTATGAACGAAAACAGGTCTCAAAGGGCTACAGCGGTGAAACGCTGAAGGTGAACCTTTCCCACCGCACCTTCGAGATCAAGGAGGTAACCGACCTGATGAAGGAGAAGTTCATCGGGGGAAAGGGTTTCGACCTATATCTTCTCTGGCAGGCGGTGACCGGAGATACGAAATGGGATTCGGAGGAGAACGAGATCGTCATATCCTCCGGCCCTCTGGGCGGTACTCCCGTCTATCCCGGATCGGGGAAGTCCATCGTGGTATCCATCTCCCCCCTCACCGGTTCGATAATGGACAGCAACGTGGGTGGATATTTTGGGCCCTACCTCAAGTTCGCCGGTTTCGATTCTTTGGAAGTTCAGGGAAAGAGCAGTGAACCGGTCGCACTGATCATAGATGGGATCGATGGGAACATATGGTTGGAAAAGGCCCCGAAGGACCTGTCGGATGATGCCTACGAGATAACGAAACACTATCATGAGAAGATAGGCAAGGGTGAGCCTGGGCAGGTATCAGTGGTCTGTGCGGGTACCGCCGCTGGAAAGGTGATGATGGGGTGTCTGAACTTCTCCTGGTACGATCAGAAGAGGGGTATTTTCAGGCTGAAGCAGGCGGGCAGGGGCGGCATGGGCACTGTCTTTGCCGATAAGGGGATCAAGGCGATCGTTGCCAGGTGTCCCCCGGTATCGATCAACTCCAACAGGCCCGCGGACAAGAAGGCGCTGATGGAGGTTGCCAGGTCCCATTCCGGTGAGATAGTGGCCCTGGACCCCAAACAGAACGAGATGGCAAGGGTGGGAACGGCCCATCTGACAACGATCATGGAGGATTACGATCTCCTGCCCACGTGCAACTACAAGTTCGGGACGGGGAAGGATATCGGCTGCAGCGCGGAGACCATTGGAAGGGAGGCATACAGGAAGAGGTTTGACAAGGGATTCGACGGATGCTGGATAGGCTGTACGGTGGCCTGCGCCCATGGTGTGAAGGACTTCAAGCTGACCTCCGGGCCTTTGAAGGGCCAGAGGGTCTGGGTGGACGGCCCCGAATACGAGACCATTGCAGGGTGCGGGTCCAACTGTGGGATATTCGATCCGGACCATGTCATAGAGATGAACTACTGGTGCGATACGTACGGATTGGACACGATCTCGGTGGGAACCTCAATAGCCTTCGTGATGGAGTGCTACGAGAACGGTCTGATCAATAAGGCGAACACAGGCGGCCTTGAGCTCAACTTCGGCAACAGGGAGGCGTCCCTGGAGATCCTCCATCAGATGGCGCGTGGAGAAGGGTTCGGGGCCATTCTGGGAACCGGCATCAGGAACATGAAGAGGATATTCCACGAGGAGTTCGGTGCTGACCTGGAATTCATGAATGACATAGGCATGGAGGCCAAGGGCCTGGAGTATTCCGAGTACATGACCAAGGAGTCCCTTGCACAGCAGGGGGGATACGGCCTGGCCCTGAAGGGCCCACAGCACGATGAGGCCTGGCTGATCTTCCTGGACATGGTGCATAATTTCATGCCCACCTTCGAACAGAAGGCGGAAGCGCTCCATTGGTTCCCGATGTTTCGGACCTGGTTCGGCCTGTGTGGGCTCTGTAAACTCCCCTGGAACGATATAGTCCCGGAGGACAACAAGGAGACGGCGGAGCCTGCCAAGGTGATGAAACATATCAAATGGTATGCTGAGTTCTACTCGGCGGTCACCGGAAACAGGGTTGGCCCTGATGGCCTGATAAGGATGTCCGAGGGAGTATACAATTTCCAGAGGATATTCAACCTCAGGATGGGTTTCGGCAAACGCGTTCATGACGATATCCCTTACAGGTCCGTCGGTCCGGTTACGGAGGAAGAGTATCTATCGAGGGAGGATAGGTATGATACACAGCTGAAAGAGCAGCTTGGCCTGGATCCCTCGAAGATCTCCCTTTCCGAAAGGATGGCCGCCCTCAGAAAGTACCGGGAGGACCGGTACGAGAGTTTGAAGGATGCCGTCTACAAGAGGCGCGGTTGGACCAATGACGGTGTGGTGACGATCGAGAAGGCGAGGGAACTGGGAATAGATATCCCGGGTGTTCTGGAGCTGCTCCGGAGGAACCAGTAGATTAAAATTCGGGCCAATTCTTTAATCCTGATCTACCATTGGGTCACTCCACATGTTGATCATTGATGATGAGAGCCACCCATTTGTCGTTGGCGAGACCGTGGAAGATGCCCTCAGGAGGACGGATCATTTCTTCCCATTCATGGCAGTCCAGATGAACGGAAGATGGCTTCGAAGGGATGATTGGAACGCCCTGGAGGTCAAGGACAGCTCATCGATCAGGACCGTGGAGATGATCGCAGGTGGATGATCGGTTTAATCATGTCCATTGTACCGCTTTTATGAACTCATCCCAGCCTGTATCCTGTGCGAACCTTATATCCTCGTAATCGCTGTTGTATTCGGAGGAGCGGTACGGCAGGTAGATCGATATGCCGTGGGCATCGGCGTGTCCCCCGGATTCGTCAGTATTCCTGAGCAATATGATGGTCTCATCGACCAGTTCCATCACCCTCTTTGCGTTGGTGGTGGATCTCATCGTCCCCGCCGTGGATTTCGTGAGCATGTAGGCGAGGTCCCACAGGTCGTAGTTCGTGTATGTGGATAACCCTATCCAGTCCATCTGGCCCGAGAAGGATTCGGTGTGGAGTTCATCCGGGGTCTCCGGATGGCCGATCACCAGGTTGATGAGAGTGGCCTGGTTGATCGTCTGTCCTATCCCGGTGACCTTGCCCAGCAGCTCCTTGGACAGTACATCAACGGCGGCCGTTAGCTCCTCCATCCTCGAAAGGTCGTATATCGCAAATACGTCCGAATAGCTCTCCTTGGGTATGAACGGAGGGGCCCTCCACGGCCCGTAATCGGCGAACGTCTTTCCCATAACGATGGCGAACTCCCCCCCGTCCATCTCCGGGTTCCTGGAAAGATTGGTCCAGCATTTATCATACTGCCAGTTCCCCGGCTCCCAGATATCGTTTTCGGGATCGGCCTCTGATCCCCATCCGTATGTTGAGCCGCCCACGAAGTAGTCGCAGGAGGATACGAGCTCGTATGCGAACTCGGCCATGCCGACAAGGCATCCCTCGGTGGAGAGGATGTCGATGTTCCTCCCGATATGGGCTTTGAATTCATCGCAGACCGATCCTATCTCGGGAAGGGAGAGGTGATCCACCTCGCTTTCGTCCCAGCACATTCCCCTCCACCCCCCGCCGTGGTTTGACAGGTGAACGTTGTATCTGTATGCGGGGTATGTGTCGGCCCCCCATTTCAGGAACTTCAGGAGCTCTTCATCTCCTCCGGTGTTCAGCTCGTTATCCGTCCATTCGGGGTCGATATCGGTGAGATTGAGCTCTATCGATCCCCCCTCATGTACTTCGAGAAGTCGTGTGTCCCCCGTCCCCTCCTTGTCCAGGATCACCAGGATGTTGCTTTCCTCGCTGTCGGGTACCATCTCAAGGAAGTGGAGGTTGCAAAGCATCATGTTCCACTCGCCCAGGTTCCCGTCGCCGCAGAACCAGAGGAGAGATGTCCATTGGGCGAGGTGTGCCTCCTCCTCCACATCCGATACATCCTTTCCCCCCGACCGGATCACCAGTGATGCCGCGATCAGAATGAATACCGCTGCCAGGGCAATCGCTCCGATGACCAGTTTCCTCTTCATTATCCGAGGATAAACCTACAGGTATTATATTGGTTTTGGTGAGATATTCCACAATATTGTTGATGATCCCATCTATCATGAAGGTCGCGTCTGATATGATCTGGAAATTGCGGGGTGGACGCCCCGTCCTTTCGGGTCGCACCGCCCACCCTGATGGCTCTATTCCGTATCGAACGGATCATCAGAACAGATCGTCGATCTTTGATGGGCTGCTCTGGGCCGAATTCGCCGACGGTTCCGCTGCGGGCGCCGGGGTCGGACTAGGCTCTGGTGCCTGAACTTGCCCCTGTCCTGCAGGGGGTTGGAAGGGTAGGGGGGGAGCGTCTGGCAGCTCCGGAGCGGCCCCCTGGGCAGGGGTGGTTTGAGTGGATGGGGCCGGTAGTGGAGGAGCGGCGCTGCCTTGATCCACCCTCTCGGGGGAGGGGGCGATCGACAGGTCCTTCTCCAGCTCCTCGAGCGTTGTCCCCTTGATATGGGGGTTCTCCTCGATGGGGCTGGCCTTCTCCTTTTTAACTTCCTTTTTCGTTTCACCGGGCGTGCTTCTTCCGACCTTCACGAAGATGAAGACCGATAGTATCGCACAGAGGCCTATGATCAAGGCAAACAGGATCAATGTGATCATGAAATAATACCCGACGGTCTCGATCGCGCTGTTGATCTTCTGATCCTGAGGCTCCCTGGCGGACATCACGTTGATAGGGATGGAATCGCCCTTTGAGAACTCCTGTACGTTGTTCTCCTGATCCGTGAAGCTCGCCATGACATCCAACTGACAGCTCTCCCCGTAATCCATGCAGTCATTGGCCCTGCAGTCGTACGTGAGGGTGGTCTGCTCACCAGGTGGCAGCGACACTCCGTATCGGATCGGCACCTCCACACTGACCATGTTATCCGTGCATGAGAGCATAAGTTCGAACTCATCTATCGTGACATCTCCCGAGTTGTATACGGTGACCTTGAGGATAAAATCCGACCCGGGTTTGACATCTGCCGTGGAGATCGATGTGACCTCGATCTTTCCAGGATCGGCCTTGATATTGACCTGGACCGTCTCGTTGATCGTCACCTTTTCCATGTGGTCGTTGTATCCGGTGATGATCACGTAGACATTCTGGGGGCCGCTCAGGGTCATAGGTGCGATATCGGCCCTCATTCCAGCTGAATAGGTGCCGGTATATCCATTCGAGGATCCCTCCAGGTTGATGCCGGATTCCGAGTAGATCGGATCGGCACTACCTTCCGAACCCGCCGCGCACAATATTGAGGGGTTTTCGGATGTTACCGTCACACTGGCATCCGTTAATGGATACAGCTCCTTGTTCGTGACCTCGATCTCCAGGTATGCGTTCCTGTCACCGGAACCGAGCGTGCTTGTACATTCCACGGGGATGTCCATCCCATCATGATCATCCAATACCCTGACCATGAGGTGAGGTGGTAGGAGCTCCATGGGACGCGGATCGCTCTTGAACCACATGATCTCCATGTATTCCTCCCTTCCCATCTCATCAGACTGGTATGAGTCCAGCCTGATACCCGCACCGGTATCGTCGAAGGGATCGGTATACGTGATCTTGTAATCTATCGGGATGAGGTAGTCGCCGGGCGGCAACATCTCCGACACACCGATCTTGGGGAATGTGGCAACGAAACCTTCACCTATCGGGATGTCCTCTGAGGTGAACTCCAACGGGGGATAGACCTTGGATGCCCCATCGTTCTCATCATAGTAGAAATCCTGTTGTCTCAGGAATCTGGAGGAATCGAGGTCCAGGCTGACAGTCGCGGATATTATCGGAACATTGCCCTCGTTACTGAAGGCCA
>JAUVLN010000132.1 GCA_030600725.1 Thermoplasmatota archaeon
CCCCGCGGCCTTTTCGATATCCACTTCCTGCATGTAAATCCTTCAAGAGGTAATGGACAGGATACGATTTAAAGGATTTCCCAATAAGTTCGTCATATCGCAGGGGCGATCCTGAACTTCCCCGACTTGAGCTCCAGGGCGAACATCGACGTGTTGTGGGCCATCCCCCTGAGCTTGATACAGCGTATCCTCCTCTGGAGGTCAACATCCCCTATGGGGGTGAGGGTGAGCTGGAAGACCCCATCCGCAAGGAACTCCTCCTCGGCGTAATCCACATTCTGCGAGCTCTTCTCCGAGATCAGGAACGTGGTCGTCCCCAGCGACCTGAGCCACTCGAACAGCCCGAAGAGATACTCCCTCTTGTTCGGGCTGCCCGCAAGTATCTCCATGACCGGAAGCGAATCGATAACCAGGTGCTTTGCCCTCCTCTCTCCAACGAGGTACTCGACGTAGGTCTTCAGGGCGGAGAGCCAATCGTTCTCCGTGGAGAACTTGTCCATTGCCGCCCTTATCCGGCCTACATCGGACACTATGATGTTCTTCCTGACCTCCTCGTCCATGGGCCAGCCCATCTTGGCCATCTGCTCCAGCAGACTCTTCTGGCTCTGTTCCAGAAGAAGGTACAGGCTCGAGTGCCCCTCCCTCCTCGCGGCGTTGTGGATGATCGAAAATGCAAGCGACGACTTGAACGTGCCCGGGGTACCCGATATCAGTACTATCGAGCCGGGGGGTATTCCTCCACCCAGCTCACTGTCGAATCCCTTTATGGACGTGGATACCATTTTAATGAATAGACCTCCCATGATGTAAGCCATATTACTTGTTATTAAACGTAGCGGTTTTCAGTTGGCCTGGTCCTTCCGCATGAGCCACCAGATATATCTCACGTCAGGGTCCACTTCGCCGTAGAATATGAAGATCAGTATCTCCTCGGTGAATGCAACGTAATACACGATCAGGGTCAGGAATACCAGAGGCGTCCCATCGATAAAGAAAGAGAATATCACGGTGAAATATACCATGGTGGCCGCAAGGCGAAGGGAATTGGTGTGCATGATCACCAGCTTCTTCAACCGCACCGCGGAGACGATGAAGGAGAGGATGAAGATCGCAAAGAAGCCCATCATCAACGGGAAGTTGTTCATGATGGCCTCCCTCTGGAAGTGGAAGAGGAAATAGGCGGAGGACAGATAGAAAATCACATCCGCCCAGGAATCGAGCTTTTTTCCCAGCTCCGTTATCTCGCTACGCCTCCTTGCGACCTTTCCGTCGAAGTAATCGGTGGACCCGAGGATGGCATATGTGACCACGAACGGGAACCTCTGATCCTGGAACAGCATGATATAAAGGAGGGGCAGCAGAACGATGCGGGACATCGACAGCAGATTGGACGGATAGAGTAACTCTTCCCTTTTCATCAATATCCCCCGCGGTTCCTGTAAAATGGGTTATTGGATATTAATATCTAACCCATGGTACTGATATGAAAGGGGTCAAATCATACATTGGGAACCGCCCAGGTGATGGGGGTACATCCCCGTATGTGGCTGTCGATCGTCACACCTACTTCCTTCTCCGCCTGCTGAGCCCAATAAGTATCAGGAGGAGGACCAGAGATAGGGCGCCCACGATCAGAAGGGCTGCGGCCATCTCGGTGTATCCGCCGCCGCCGTCCTTTGAGCCGGCATCCGTTACACCGGGATCATTCGTGTCCCCCTCATCCTCATCTTCAGGATCACTATCCTCAAGGTCAATGCCTTGAAGGTTAGACGGATCCTCAGATCCGTTGTCACCTTGAGGGTTGGATGGATCTGGGGATCCATCGGGATCCTGAACCTCCCCCGGGAAACCCTCCTCATCCATCAGCTCCCTGATCCAATCCCCGTACCCATCCAGATCGTCCCAGCCCTCATCATCCCACGGCTCATCCGGATACGGGACCGGGTCCTCGTAGTTCATATCCCACTGGTACATCTCCAGGAGCATCATCAGAAGCTCCATCAGCTCTCCGCTTCCATCGTTTATCTCGAGTTGGATCTCGTCCGGATTGCCGTCGGAGTTCTTATCCCTGTAATCAAAGAGTATCTCCAGGACGCCATCATGATCCATATCCACCTCGATGTGTATGTGATCGGGAATGCCGTCGCTGTTCTCGTCCAGATACTTGATCGATATGCTGGGCCCCCGGTCCGGCCTCTCCATGAATGGTCTGAGCATTATCTCCATGTAGAACCGCTCATTGAGAGGTATCTCGTACATCGACCAGAACTCCTGATAGCCCCTGGCCTCCACGGACACCTCGTACATCCCGGGGACGAGCTCCAGCTTGAACTCCCCCCCCTCGACCTCCAGCACTATCGGCTCGGGGAACCTCTCTTGAGGCATGACCTCCTCCTCCTGATTATAATCCCGCGGCTCATCGTATATTTCCGGGTCGGACCTCATGGCCGAGAAGATCGTGACCAGGGCATATTCCACAAGCTCGCCTTCGGGGCCCATTATCTTCCCGTACACCGGAACCATTTTATTGGGATCATCGTCATTTCGTATCGGCTTCATCACGATCTCCAATCTCACCGATCCATCCTCTTCGAGAACGAACCTGCCATCCTGTGGTTCAAAACCCTCCGCCTTGACCGTATACATGTATGTGCCGGGCCTAAGGAGGCAGGAGAACTTCCCCCCCCTGTCGGTCCTGAGCCGGGTAACAGCGTCCTTATTCTCTGAATATATGTACACGCCAGCCATCAGGGGCGATCTATCCTCGCCGGATATGACGCGTCCGAAAACGTTGTTCTCGGGCTCACTGGAGGCCGGCTCGAGCTCTATAGAGAGCGTCACGGCCTCTCGTCCCACAACGAGTTGACCTCTTGTCCCCTGGTATCCACGGGCATTCACCTCATACGTGTAAGTTCCCGGGTCGAGGAACAGCCTGAACGTTCCGTCCTCCCCACTCTCCACGGTAACGATCACCTCATTGCCGTCGGGTCCGACGAAATACAGTATGCCCACCACACCTTCACCGGTAACGGAGTCTATCAACACACCGGTCACGTTCGGAACCGCCCGTTCTCCCTCCTCGCCCATCACCAGAAGTGATACGGGAACGACCATCAACATCGCCAGTAATAACGCTAAAGACCTTCGCAGCATATGCTCACCTTGTTTGAAATGGAACGGCCGTCTATATAATGTTATTCAATGTTTATACGAATATTATACGCAGATAGCTCCACAAGATAGATATTCACCCTCTAGTATAGGCCCCATGTCCATGACCGCCATACGGCGGTCCGTTCCAGCCTTGACCCCCAGTATGTTCCGGCTCGGAGCTTGAGCGTGACTCCGTCTGGACGGCAGGTGAGATGAATGGACAGAATGAAAGTATTGATATTGGGGGCCGCTGGACGCGACTTCCACAATTTCAACGTTTTTTTCAGAAAGAACGATAGATACGAGGTCGTCGCCTTCACGGCGACCCAGATACCGGGCATAGACGACAAGAACTATCCGTCGGAGCTCTCCGAGGAGCTGTACCCCAGGGGAATAGATATCCTTCCCGAGGATGACCTCGAGGAGATCATCAAGGAGAGGGGTGTGGAGCTCTGCGTGTTGTCTTACTCCGACCTTTCCTACGACACCGTGATGCACATGGCCTCAAGGGTGAACGCGGCGGGAGCGGACTACATGCTAATGGGGACGAAGAACACCATGATCAGGTCCACAAAACCGGTGATAGCGATCTGCGCATCCAGGACTGGATGCGGGAAATCGCAGACCTCCAGATACATCGTGGAGCTCCTTCGGGACATGGGGAAGAAGGTGGTTTCGATCAGGCACCCGATGCCCTACGGGGACCTCGCCGCACAGAAGGTGCAGAGATATGCCGACTATACTGACCTGGACACACACAAATGCACCATCGAGGAGAGGGAGGAGTACGAACCCCATATCGACAGGGGGTCGATAATCTACTCCGGCGTCGACTACGAGGCTATCGTGAGGGAGGCCGAGAAGGAGGCGGACGTGATCCTGTGGGATGGAGGCAACAACGACACCCCTTTCTACCACCCCGACCTGATGATAACCGTGGTGGACCCCCTCAGGCCCGGTGACGAGATCTCGTATTACCCGGGCGAGACCAACGTGAGGATGTCGGACATCGTCATCATCAACAAGATAGACACGGCCTACCCCGAGGACGTCGAGGAGGTCAGGGCGAACGTCAGAAGGATCAAGCCCGATGCCACGATCATCGATGCGGCCTCGCCCGTTACGGTAGAGGACCCGGAGATGATCAGGGGGAAGAGGGTTCTGGTCGTGGAGGACGGCCCGACGGTCACACACGGCGGAATGGGATTCGGCGCGGGATACGTCGCCGCAACCAAGTTCGGTGCGGGCGAGATCATCGACGCAAGGCCCTACGCGATAGGGTCCATCAAGGAGACCTACGAGAAGTACGACCATCTCGAGGATGTCCTGCCCGCGATGGGATACAGCGATCAGCAGGTCAAGGAGCTGGAGGAAACCATCAACTCCGTTGACTGCGACGTGGTCGTTACCGGGACCCCGATCGATATCGGGAGGGTCCTCAGGGCGAACAAACCCGTGATAAGGGTCAGCTACGACCTCCAGGTCATAGGAAAGCCCGACCTCAAGACGGAACTGGAAAAGTTCTTCCGGTGAGGAACAATGGATGGGCTCCCTTCACGGGGGCCCATCCCCTCTAATTCTCCTCTTTCAGCTCCTTCTGGGCAGAATCATTCCTTATCTCCTCATCCTTTGGCCGCTCGAACCTGAGCTCCGTTCTCCTCGATGTGGGTCGATTCCCTTTTTCCTGAGCGTCATCCTCCGACATCCTGTTCCCGAGCAGGTCGAACTCCCTCTTCTCCTCTGCAGCGGCCGGCACCTTCTTTCTGGTCACCGCAACCACGATCACTATCAGGACAACGATGCCAATTGCACCCATGAAGAGGCATATGAACACACCTGCTGCGCTAGCATCCTCGGTGGACTCCCCAAGGGTATCGTAGGCATCATCATCCCCCGATCCACCCTCCGTCCTGTAATCGGACGCGCTCCCCACGCCGGTCAGGTCCACGGTGCCGCTTCCCCTGATGCTGAGCTTCCCCTCCTCGAATATTAGGATCTCGATCCTGTAGGTGTCGTTGTTGGGAATGGTGATGTAGAGCTTTCCCTCCTTCGAGGTCTTCGCCTTGAGGCCGCTCAGCTCCGCCCTCGCCTCGTCCCTGGCGATGTTGCTGTCCGTCTCAACGGCGAACGCCCTTATCTCCACCTTGGACACGTCGTCGTCCCCCTCGTTTGTGATGAATACGAGGATCTCCAGGTCCGTATCGGTTCCTCCCAGCTCCTTGGTGGAGAAGTACACCTCGTCCACCTCCAGATCGGTTGAGACCGTCTTCTCCGGCCAGACAACGATTATCAGGATCACAAGGATGGCTACCGAAACCGCCGCCCCCAGAAGCCAGGGCAGATTCTTACCAAGATAATCCGACCTGCGTTTCATCTACGCCACCTCCTTTTGGCTATCAGGGCGACCGCGATCACCGCTAAGGCCACGGCTCCTATCTGGGGGAACGGCATGGCACCCTCCTTATCCTCGGCATTCTTTGCTGAAGGGTCCTCCTGATCCGTCCTGTAATCCTTGCCGCCGGACCCCGCCTCGAACAGGTTCACGGTCCCGGTCCCCTTCACCGTGATCTTGCCGTCCTTGAATATCAGAAGCTCCACGCGATATCTTCCGTCGGAGGGAAGGGTCATCCCCAGCGTCGACTCGGAGGTTGTCTGATCATCGATCCTGCCAACGGTAAGGCTCGCCTCGTCCATCGCCAGATTCGTCTCCACATCCACGGCAAACGCCCTTATCTCGGAGTTGCAGGGCTCATCCCCGTCGTTGGTCACGAACACGTGGACATAGAGGTCCATCGATTCGGATGACGTCTCCTCCGAGACGAAGTACACCTCCTCCACCACCAGGATCGAGCCCACCGGCTCGTCGTTCAACTTGTCAATGACGATCACGAGGCCTATCACCGCGGATAAGAACAGTGCTATGATGATTATCGCCAGCATCCAGCCCTTCGTGGCCGTCCACTTTATCTTTGTCATCTGGATTCCTCCTGACATCAATGGAGGTCCTATCGGCAGTTGCCAAATGGACCGTATCGATGCATTTTCACTCTGTCAAGGGATTCAAATGCGCGTAACCCATATTTATGAGATTGGAACACTTGTTATACAAAATTCACGGATCCCCCTCGATCCGGGCGTCCCTCTCCCTCTTCTCCTTCACGATCCTGCCCGAACGGACCTCCTCCATGTGTTCGAGCTTCAGGG
>JAUVLN010000107.1 GCA_030600725.1 Thermoplasmatota archaeon
GCGTTGACCACAGCTTTCCGACAGGAAGATCGATCTCGTTCGATACAACATTTCCGGATCTATATCCATCGATGATGCTGATGTCATCCCAGTATGAGGTAGTATAAACACCTGAATGATCTCTTGATGTCATGATCTCGATCCTCTTGATCGATGATGCAGACGTGATGAAATCGGTATCCATTGCAGATCCCAGCAAAGCTCCGTTGGCGTCGAATATCCGGATGTCCGCCTTCTCTGTGATGCAGTTAAAACTCACCTCGAAACGATACCATGTATTTGCTGTCACTCCCGAGGTTATGATCATCTGGGTGGAGGTTTGTGGAACAAGGCTGTAACCGATGCCTGCATTCTTCACAACAATACGGACTGCCCTCTCGGACCCATCCGGTGTATCGGTGTTGCTGTTGAAAAGCGATATGGATGCGGATGCACCTCCCGTCCATATCTTGTTTGTTGCAAACCAACAGTGAAGCTTCCCTTCGGGAATATCTATCTTCTTGGATAGAATAAAAGAATTGCCGCTAGAGGGATTGTAGATCTTCCCAACCTTGGACGTGAGCATCGGCGCAGGCCCCGATGTTGTGGCTGTATATACTGCGTGATTACTTGAATAATCTCGAGCCGTATCAGCAACCCAACCGTTGACGCCGAATAGATTTTGATTATTGGTGTAGCTTTCGAAATCCTCTATAAAAATGATATCGCCGGATCGTATCTTATTATCGATGATCTTGGTTCTATCCATGCTTGATATTCCGCTATTATCCGAGAAATCATCATACCATTCCCCACCCTCTTTTTCATTTTTCAGATATACTCTGGTCGTGGGATCTGATATATTCTCTCCTGTGGTCCCCTCATTTATCAATAACATTCCAGTAGAAGCAAGCAGTACTATCAATATCAACCAAGTGTCAATTCGCTTTCCGATTCCCATGATAAGCACCTATCCTATGAACTTGGTTTGAAGCTCATTAATCATATATTAAGCAATGCGTAGGATATTTAACCCTCCTCCTAAAGAATCTTAGGCATCCCATCCGCACATCAACGGGCAATGGATATATATCAACGATCAAATTAACCAGGAGAGCTGATACCGATGAGGAGGAGCACGGCGATATTCTTCTGCATGTTGTTGGCCGCTTCGGCCATGATGATCTCACCGACAGGTCTGGCCATAGATCAGGGGACCAGATCGGATCCGATAGACGACCCCGATCTACCCCCTATAGGCTTTTACCGAGGGATCCTGCCCATACCTGCCGATAACGAAAGCCTGGATTCCGCCTACCTCAACGTTTCCTCTCACTCCCGGTTCGTACCGATATGGGGAAAGCCGTCACCATTCTACAATCTGTCTTCGGACCTGGAAGGGTGGTGGGGGGACACGTTCGTGGATGATCTGGTCAGGGGCAACGGGATGTTTCCGCTGATACATCTGAACTTCTTCAGGAAGGAGGGTGGACTGCTGGCGGTGGACTCGCCCGCCAACATATCCTCTCCCTCCCTCAATAACACCGCCTGGAGGAACACCTATAAAAAAGCGGCACTGGATGTTCTGAACACGGAAAGACCAAGATATATATCCATAGGAAACGAGGTGAACCGTTGGTTCGAGGAGTACGGTGCTACCGATCCGGATAACGGTTTTCACCTGTACGTATCCCTGTACGAGGAGATATATACGGAGCTGAAGGCGGTATCTCCCGAAACAGAGGTGTTCTGCACATTCTCCAGGGAGATGGTGTCCGAGGGCAGGGAGGCCGACCTGTCCGTGCTTGAGCTGTTCAACTCCTCGAGGATGGACATCCTCATGTTCACCACATATCCTTACGCCCTTCCCTCCGTGTCGGAGCCCGCCGACCTTCCGGATGATTATTATCTGAAGGCCTTCGATCACATAGACGATATGAGGATCGGTTTCTCGGAGATAGGGTGGCCCTCCGACCCCTTTTACGGGGGTGAGCAGGGACAGGTGGATCTCATCGAGAATATCACATGGAGGCTTACAATGGATCGGGGTATGGCCCTTCACATGCTTGGTTGGGCCCGACTTACCGACCTGCCGGGTGGGGACCAGATCGGTCTCCGCTACAGGAACGGAACCGACAAGCTCTCCCTCGACGCCTGGATGATGAACGAGCCGCCATCCTACAACACCTCCGGCAGGCAGATCACGCTCGCAGAGGATTTCGGCACTCATATTCTGGACCTCTCGACGATCTTCTACGATCCGGACCCATGGGACCGTCTATCGTTCACCGTGTGGAACGGAACCAACTGGACCAGGGAGATGACCACAAACGTTGGGATCACGATCAACGGCCATAGCATGGAGCTGAGGTCGATCGAGAACAGGACGGGTTCGAGGATGTTCCAGGTCATGGTGGCGGATTGGCAGGGGGAGACCGATACCACGTTCTTTCAGGTCACCCTAACCGATGTCAATGATCCCCCGATATACCTGGGGGATGACGAACCCTACCTATTCCTTGAAGACCATGTTGTTAACCTGGACCTGGTTCCGGTTGTGGAGGATTCTGATGATTACCCCTCCTCCCTGGATATCGAGGTGATACGGAGCCCACATCTGAAGGTTGGCGGGAGCCATCTGATCATGACCATCCAGACACTCGAGTACGACTGGTACGGGACGACCTACATCGAGTTCAGGGTTTCCGATCCATCAGGCCTGTACTTCGAGATAAATAAAACCGTTGAGGTCATCCCCGTGAACGATCCACCGGAGATATCCGGGACAGCTTCAGTATCACTTGAGGAGGATGGCCAGGCTGTTTTGAACCTGTCGGGATGGGGGTCCGATGTAGAGGGAGACCCGCTCGAATGGGGATATCATAATCCAATTCCAGAAAACATAAGCGTTGACCTGAAGGGATATGAGCTCAGGATCATTCCGGCCGAGGATTGGTCCGGTCAGGTTATGATCACGTTGATCCTAAGCGATGGGATGGATAACACAACCTATCCCGTATTGGTGAAGGTGGAGCCGGTGAACGATGCCCCCACATTTCAACAGCCGGAGGTCATAGTAATAGAGGAGGATGGGGTCGCCCTGGTCGATCTGGAATCCCTGTTTCCCGACGATCCTGATGGTGACAGGGTTCATTGGGAGGTGGGGATATTTTCCGATCTTGTCCAGACCTCAACGGTCATCGGGGATGATACACTCAGGGTCCAACCTGTCCTCAACGGATTCGGAGAGGGGTACGTGAAAATCTCCCTTGTGGAATATCGGGGGGAGAGGTTGGAGAGACGGTTTCCGATCACGGTCACACCGGTAAATGACCCGCCGCTATTCATCGCGGGAGATGATTGGGTCATTGACATGGAATGGGGCGGATCGGTGGAGTTCGATCTGGGTGAGAACCCCTTCGTGCTGGAGGATATCGATACTCCAATGAACCGTTTGGTGGCCGTAACCGACAGTGAATACTGCGCTGTGGATGGCATTCTGGTCAACCTGACGCTTCCTGCGGGATACAAGGATGTGGAATTCCAGGTCTCTATAACGGTACACGACGATCAGGGTGGAGTATCGGAGGTAAATGTCCTCACAGTAAGGGTCCAAGGGGCCCAGGGGGTCCATGTATTGAACCTCACACTTGTCGATCTCGTGGAGAGCAAGGGACGATTTGAACTAAGGGCCACGGGCGGATCGGGTCAGACCATCTGGGTCGTCTTCTCTGACAGCAGTTCTTACCGGATGGTCGAGGTGGGGTCCGGGACCTACGGGCTGATCCTGAATGATCCGGGCTGGGAGGACGGTCAGATCGTATCCTATCACCTTTCGATGACAGAGGGGGGCCCGAACGATTCGATATATCCTGCCAGCGAGTTCACATATCTGGTTATCGAAGAGGAGGATGACCCGATCCCAACGCTTGTCATGATCCTCATTGGTTTGGTGGTACTGGGGGTCTCGATAATCCTGTTCGCAACCTTCAAGAAAAGCGGTGCGGACGAGTTGAGATATGACAAGGTGTCACATGAGGAGTGAATGTGGAAACGACTTCCGAACGGGAATGATCACTGGATATAGTTATATGAGAATATTCCCACGATATCCAATCCCTTCTCGTCGAACCTGTATTCCAGGAAATCCTTCGTCTTGATCCCCGATAGACCCCTCACCGAGAGGAGGTACTTCCCACCTTCCTCTTTCAGGGTTACGGTCCCGTCCATGGAGCTTTCCACTGCGCTCAACTGGGAGGGATCATGGACCCCTGCAACGAGGTCGTACAGGGTAATACCATTGTATGCCTTGGTCCGTGAAGCGAGGCCCTGTACGAAGTTGAGCGTGGGGTTGATCCCGTGTGCCCGGATAACCGCCGAGAGGGAATCGAAGACCACCCTGTGATAGAAATACCTGCCCTTGTAACCGGATTGGAACCTCTCGATAATTTCCGCTATCGCCTCGAGATCCTGGACTCCGTTGAGATAAGAGGCGTAGGGGTTCTTTCCCATGAGGTTCACGGTCTTGGAATAGCAGTCGATATAGGTTACCAGGCCGGCCCTCTCATGCTCTTCCAGCCTGTAATCCATCTCCACGATCCTCTTTCTCACCTGTGTGGTCGTATTATTGGTGAGGACGACGATCGCAGGGGCCCCGAACTTGATCCCCTCGGCGACGAACTGGGCCAGTAGTGTATCCTTTCCGATGAACGCAGGCCCCTGCACCGCGATATTGGACCTGAAGGGAAATCCGCCCCCAAGCAGGTCGTCCAACTTCACACCGCCGCTCTTTGCTGCCGTAGCCCTTCCTTTCGAGGGTTTTCTGACCATCGGTTTCTTGGTAGTTAGCCCGCCCCTGTTTGCATTGCCTGGATACTGTGCCATCTGAGATCATCCTCTTTTTTTTTATTTACCGCTCCTGAATGCAAAATCTCCCGTGCTCCATTGCATGGGAGAGATGATATTTAATCGTAACGAAAAAGGACGGAGGGGGTTCACCCCTCGTTCTCTCTCAGTTGATGCCAAGGGCCCTGTTCGTCTTCTCGATCGATTCCATGTTGTCGTCGATCAGTTCGAACATGGCCCTGATGCAGTCGATATTCTCGGGGACCACATCCGATTCCTGATGTATGGCCTGATAGTAGTACAGGTGATCTCCGACCACATGAACTCCATCCTCCCATACCTGTATCTCGTTCAGGTCGGATCTGGGCCTTATCAGGTCCCTGCCCATCTCCATGATCTGGGCTGACGAGATTATCCCCTCGGACCCTTTAACGAAATTCACCCTGGGGGTATTCCTCCAGAGTTCCAGTACCTCCTCTGTAGTGGAATCCCTCTTGAGTTTGACGATAATGGTGTGGACGTGCATCAGAGTGGTCGGCACAGCGACTGCGAGGGTGTCTATATTCACACCCTCGATCACGGTCTTGAGGTCCGGGCCGTGGTGGGAGGGGACCTTCAGAACCGGTGTGATGGCGTTCACGGGTCCCTTCTTGGAGTCATTGGGATCAACACCTCTTCGGATCATCGTGGCGTATATCCTCTCGACCCCGATATCCCGAACCAGGGGGAAAATGGTCCTCGCAAGGCCGGTTGTATTGCAGCTTACAACCCTAACGTAATCCGAACCAAGGTTTTCGGAGTAGTTGCTGAGGGAGTTGAATGAATGCCCGATCCTGTCGTGCTTCTCCCCTCCCTGGAATATCGCCTTGACTCCTGCCTCCCTGTATGTCTCCAGGTTCTCGATCCCCTTCTTCCCCGGCGCACAGTCCACGACGATATCCACTTTTTTCAGCAGGTCCTTCAGGGTTCCACTCACCTTGATCCCTGCTTTTTCGAAATCGGGGATCTTCTCCTCATATATTACGTAAAGGTCGTATCCCTTGTCTATGGCCATCCGCGCCTCGAACGTTGGTCTTGTCTTCGTGACGCCGACGATCTCCATATCATCCTGAAGGGAGACGGCATCAGCAACCCTTTTTCCAATGGTTCCATATCCGTTTATTGCAACTTTCACGACCGTTTCAACCACCGTTCCTGTGTAAGTGGAACTGATAATTAACCTTTCGTTTCACTCCTCGTCTTCCCAATCCTCAGACCGGGATCTTCCGATGAAAATGAACAGAATGAGTGCCGAAGAGGCGATAACGGCCAGCAACAGTATCAATATCAGCCACCAGGGAAGAAGCTCATCCTTATCGGCACCATCCTCTTTGGCCGGCTGCGGGCTTTCCCTTTGTATCACGGTAAAATTCACCTGGAGAGCTATTCCTTCGGCACCCGGAACAGATGCCCACAGGACAAGGGTATAATTGCCGGGAAGAAGGTTGGAGAGGACTGCCCCCTGTACCTCGACCACATTCAGATACCAGACGAACGTCACCTCCCTGTCGTCGGATTCTGTCGCGGTCAGGGTGATGTTCTCGTCCGAGTAGAAGGTCTCTCCTTCGTGTGGGGATATGATGGATACGCCCATAGGGCCGGGTATGGGCTCTTCCGGGACCTCCTCCTCGACGGTGATATTCCACGCAAAGGACTCCATCTGCTGACCCGAATACAGTACCAGGAGGACCTGGAACGTCTCATTTCCAGATAGGTTGAGATCAAGGGGGGAGATCAAAATATGGTCCTTTGAGGTTATATTGAAACCCAGCAGGTCCCATATCGAGCTGACCGGGTCCCCGTCGGGATCATGAGCCGAATAGGAGATGTTCAGAACCTGATCCATCCCTATCGTGTAATTGCCCTGAGGGGGGTCCAGGAGGTAGGTGAAAGGCCGATCCCTGTCTATTATATGGAGGGCCCAATTCACGCTGATACTGTGGTCCGCGTCGGATACGGTTACTTTGATATCGTAAGGAGAGTTCATGGATGAGAGGTTTCCCGTGTAGGATGATCGCAGTGTGAGATCACTTTTTGACCCATCATGAAGTTCTCCATCCACATACCAGCTGAAATTCAAGGGATCCCCATCCGGATCTGATACGTTGAGGGATAAAGTGATGTTGTCCGCCTCATATATGTAGATCTCATCGCCCGTGGGAGATGCGCCGTTCAGGATCGGTGGCCTGTTGACATCCAACACCGAGATATTCCACTGGAGCCGGTCAGGTTCGCCCTCGAATGTCACGTTTCCGGGGAGTTTGTACAACAGGATATATGGCTCTTCCCTGCTGGAGCGGTTTCCCGTAAACGATGTGGTGAAGTTGAACCGGTC
>JAUVLN010000233.1 GCA_030600725.1 Thermoplasmatota archaeon
GATTGCGGAGAGATCGGGGTAAAATTCCTGATAATAATCACCTCCGGTTTCGCCGAGGTCGGGAACATCGAGGGTGAGAGAAGGATCCTTGAGGAGGCCAGGAAATACGGCATGAGGGTACTTGGACCCAATATTTTCGGCATCTATTCCGGCAAGGTGGATATCAATGCCACATTCGGCCCCGCCAAAATAAAGAAGGGAAACATCTCCATCATCACCCAGAGCGGGGCACTTGGCATCGCGATGATCGGTAAAACCGCCACCGAGAACCTCGGCCTTTCATCCATGATCTCCGTTGGAAACAAATCCGACATCAACGAGAGCGACCTCCTGGATTATATCTCCGATGACGATGACACGAAGGTCATCCTGATCTATATCGAGGGGGTGAAGGATGGAAGGAGATTGATGTCATCGCTGAAGGCGGCCTCCCGAAAGAAACATGTGATCGTGCTCAAATCAGGCAGATCCAAGAAGGGCGCTATGGCGGCCGCATCCCATACGGGTTCCCTGGCAGGCGAAGACATTGTTTTCGATGATATCATGAAACAGTGCGGCGTCCTGAGGGCCGTCAGCATCGAGGAGGCCTTCAACTGGTGCAGGTTCCTGTCCGAATCAACCATGCCAGGGGGAGAGAATGTGGTAATAATCACAAATGGAGGGGGCATAGGGGTGCTTGCCACGGACGCATGCGAGACATACAACGTTAACCTCTACGACAATTACAGAATGCTCGACACCACATTTAAAGACGTCATCCCTTCATTCGGTTCCGCGAAGAACCCTATCGATCTTACCGGCCAGGCCACGGATACGGATTATATCAGATCTCTGAGAAAGGCCCTGGAAACGGATGAGATCCACGGTGTGATCGCCCTGTACTGCGAGACGGCCATGTTCGATATAGAGAAGACAGTTGAACTGATGGCTACCGTTTACAGCGAATATAAAAACAAAAAACCCATAATATTTTCGGCCTTCGGAGGGGAGATGATCAAGTATGCTATCGGAAGGCTTACGGCAATGAACGTATCCGTTTTCGATGATGTCTACAATTCCGTATCCTGTCTGGGAGCCCTGTATAGAAAATATAGATACATGAACAGGAGAAAGCACCCCAAGAAAGAACCTGATATCGATAAGGACACTATCAGGGGTATCGTGAGATCGGCGCTGAATGAGGGCAGAAGGTTCCTCCTCGCCCCGGAGGCACAGGAGCTCCTCAAGGCGGCCGGGATATCGGGGGCAAGGTCGATCACGGTTAAGAATATACAGGATGCTGTCGCCACTTCGAAAGAGATCGGGTATCCGGTCGTGCTCAAGATCGTCTCCAGGGATATCATCCACAAGAGCGACGCGGGAGGTGTTGCATTGAACCTTATGAATGATGATGAGGTCATGGATGGATATCAGGCGGTGATGAGAAACTGCAAAGCATACATGAAGAACGCAAAGATCGAAGGGGTGGAGGTGTGCGAAATGATTCCCAAGGATACTGAGACCATCATTGGCGGGAGGAAGGATAAAACATTCGGACCCATAGTGATGTTCGGATTGGGAGGCATCTACGTGGAGGTCATGAAGGACATTACCTTCCGCGCCTACCCTATAGACCGGCTTGAGGTCATGGACATGGTCAAGGGTATCAGGACATATCCCATTCTACTTGGTGTGAGAGGTGAGGAGATGAAGGACATCGAAAAGATCATGGATACGATATTAAAAGTGGGGATGCTTATAGACCAAATAGACGAGATCAGCGACATAGAGGTGAATCCTCTTATGGTCTATCCCCAGGGTGAAGGGGCTATAGCCCTTGATGCCAGGATACTATTGAACGATGAAAAACGAGGTGATCGGATATGAGACCTATCATCATAGGTTCTATGAACGGTAATGCCGGAAAGACCAGTTTGATAATTGGCATAGGGAAATCTCTGGAAGGGGATTTCCAATATGCAAAGCCCTTAGGGGACAGGCATGTGTACAAGAAAAAGCGACTCTGGGATCACGACGTAGGTTTGATAGGGGACATATTCGCTCTTGAGGAGGGTTCCGATCCCGCCACAATCGGCTACGATCATTCCAAACTGAGATACATGTACGACGATGAGCAGATCGAGGGAAAACTTAAGGATCTGACCAGGCCGTCAGAGGAAGGAATTGTCATTCTTGAGGGGGGCAGGAACCTCACCTTCGGCTCAAGCGTGAACCTCGATGTCATCAATATGGCCAGGATCCTCAAAGCGGGCCTTGTACTATTGATATCCGGGGACAACGACTACATAATGGATCAGCTCCGGTACATGAAGAAACACGTCCGCTTGGACGATGTGAACCTCCTGGGAGTGGTCATCAATAAGGTCTCGGATGTGGATGAGTTCAAGGCTGAATACCTGACCGATATCGAGGCCATGGGAATCAGGATACTGGGCATAATACCCTTTGAGAGGTCACTTGCGGAATTCAGCGTCGCCAATATCGCGGATAAGCTCTTTGCACGAGTTATCGCCGGGGAGGATGGGCTTTCGAGAAAGGTCAAGAATATCTTCGTTGGAGCCGCCTCCGTAAATTCCGCCCTTATGAACCCCAAGTTCAGCAAGGTCGAAAAGCTCATCATAACGGACGGGGACCGATCAGATATAATACTAGCTGCGTTGGAAAACCACACCTCCGGGATCGTGCTTACAAACAACATCCTTCCCCCGGCCAATATCATATCAAAGGCGGATGAAAAGAAGATCCCCATGATGCTCGTTCCCTTCGACACATATGAAACCGCGAAGAAGATAGACAGAATGGTTCCATTGTTGACAAGGGATGATCGGGACAGAATAGATCTCGTATCCGATCTTGTGAGGGAGAATGTGGATATTAAAAGGATCATATCCGGTTGAACGGGGATATTTGGCCACTATTCTCAAATGAATTGGTTAACTTAAGAAAAAACTAACCCCCGCAATATCTGCGGGGGCCCCCTATACGGAATCCAATACCTCTTACTCTCTCAGATAAGCCCAGCATCAGTGAGCTCTCTGACGATCTCCTTCAAGGCGAGATCTATGTCGGATATCTCCTTGGCACCGGTGCATACTATCTTTCCCGAGCCGAAGAGTAGCATCACGACCTTGGGTTTCTCCACCCGGTATACAAGCCCGGGGAACTGCTCCGGCTCGTACTCCACCTTCTCCAGTCCAAGCGATATGGCGATCGTGTTCAGGTTGAGGTCCTTCTTTAGATCGGAGGTTGCAACGATGTTCTGAACCTTGATATCCGGATGTTCGGGTACCTCTATCCCCAGTTTGGCGATGTTGCCCAGAACGATCCCAACGGCCTTATGCACCATGGCAACGCTCTTGGCCCCGGTACATACGAGCTTTCCGCTGGTGAACAGAAGCATCGCGGTCTTGGGCTCCTTCAACTTGTAGATGAGGCCGGGGAACTTCTCCGGCACGTACTCCGCTTCCTCCAGGCTCATCGATATCTTCGTCAGATCTAGGGGTACTCCGATAGATGAGGAGGCCACAACGTTCTGGATTACTATTTCCATGTCCATAAGATCACCTATATTTTATTCTCACGTTCCCCTTGATATCATATCAGGTGGGCCAATAAATGGAGTGTATCAATTATAACTGGGGGGATACAAAGCCCCTATATTGCAAAAGAGTATATAAACTCTTTTTAAAGGAGATCCTTCCCGGATGAGATCCGGATGTAGGATATCCACGGGAGGTCCCATATCAATTAATAATAATAAACCGTAGAATCGGCCAATATGGGTGGAAGTTCGGGATCCGCAGATCTAGATTCATCCTTCATCGATCGGGTCCATCTTAAATCTCTCCTAAGGAGGGGTTTGATCGACGAATCCACAATGACCGATCTGGAGAACAGGAAAAAAAGCGTTCCCAGGAAGAAGGTGATGATGCATCTTAAGAGTTGATATTCTGCCCGCTCACTGTAAACTTCGATACGGAGCTTCCCCCGATAAATAGATGACCGACGAAATATCCCC
>JAUVLN010000019.1 GCA_030600725.1 Thermoplasmatota archaeon
ATATCAAGGCGATATCGGCAATGAGGGAGGAGTTCGCGGCCTGTGATTGGGACGCGGAGACCCTGCACAACGTGATCTATGAGGGGTCCAGGTCCAGGGCCATTGATCCGAAGGACACCTTCACCGCCTTCTACAGGATACTCATGGGCAAGGAGAAGGGGCCCCGGTTGGGATATTTTCTGCATGCGATGAAGAGGGACGACGTTCTCGAAAGGCTTGGGTCTGTACTCTCCCGAAGAAGGTGAACACCCAGGGTCCAGGCCCCGACATCGGTCCGCTAACCGTGAATGATCTCCACGTCGAAACAGTATGAAACCGTTAAATAAAAAGGGCCAATTATTAGAGGCTGGAGAGTGGGGGAACCATGAGGTCTTTTCCAGCGCTGTTTTCATTAATGCTCATCCTATTATCTGCAGGTTCCGCGATCACTTTTCATCATGATGCTTCCAACGATCCGGGGGGAGCTCTCGCCTACCAGATGGCGAAGCATCCAACGATGGGGTCCGAGACAGGGGATGGTCCAGAGGCCATTGGATCCTCCATCACGTTCATGAAGAACATGGGACAGCTGGCAGACGATGATATCCTCTACTACACTATCTCTTCCGGATTCTCACTCGGGTTCCTCGATGATGGCGTGATCATCATCAGAGGAAGCACAGAGGGCCATCCATCGGGACCGGATAGTACTGACCGGTATGAGGATCGGAAGGTCCTGCCGGCCCCTCCCGACCCGGGTGAGGCATACAGGATCAGGTTCCAGGATACCACAGGGGACGACCCTGTGGGAATGGACAAAACATCCTGGAATTCAAATTTCTTCTACGGAGATGATCCGGAGATGTGGGTGACCGAAGTGCCAGGCTATACTCGACTGGTCTATGAGGACCTGTGGAATGGGTTCGATCTCATCCACGAGCTCAATGACGGCCACTATACGATGGAGCTAAAAAGAGAGCCCTGGGCCCGGAATACAGACCTGACGATCCAGGTCGAACGGTACGAAGATGATATCCTTCGATCTATCGATGATAGATGGACCTCGTGGGATTTCAACGCTCTGATGGAACTGGTCAACGAGGATGTTCCAACAATTGGGGAGGAGATATCCTCCTCCATCATCATCAATGGGGATCTTCTCACCATTAAAGATGGTGGCGAAACCAGGGCTGTCCTCGGAGATCCTCTGATATTCTCCACATTTCTTGGGGGCACGGGATGGGATGAATCCACACAGATCGCCGTTGATTGTTCGGGCGATATGTATGTTGCGAGGTATACCGAATCGACCGATTTTCCCACAACTAATGGGGCTTACGATGAAGAGTACAACGGAGGTGACTGGGACATCTTCATCTCCAAGCTAGGACAGGGTGGAACTTCTCTCGAATATTCCACGTTCTTTGGGGGTTACGGCGGAGATGTGGGTATGGGCCTGTGTTTGGATGATTCGAATAATGTGTATCTGACAGGATATACAGACTCGCCCAATTTTCCCACGACGCCCGGGGCGTTTGATACCAAGGTCGATGGAATAGGGCCGGATGCATTTACCCTATCCATTGGTCCCATGGGCGATACTCTGAGGCTATCCACACTGTTCGGAGGCAACAGGACGGATTCAGGGACCTGCATTGAAGTGGGCCCATATGGAGACATCTACATTGGAGGATACACACAGTCAGATAATTTTCCCACCACATCGGGTGTTGTATCCGAGAATTATAACGGAGGTACCACCGATTCCTTTGTTGTCAAGCTGAAGGACTCGGGAACCTCTCTGGTTTATTCCACATACCTGGGTGGCACTGTTTACGACGAGATATGGTCCATCGCGGTAGACACCCAGGGTAGAGCACATGTACTTGGTGAGACCGCATCCGAGGATCTGATCGTTACTCCAGGGGCCTTTGACACAACGTACAACGGAGGAGATCAGGACCTGTTCATCTCGGTCCTGAATGGTTCCGGCGAGTCCCTTGATCGATCCACCTATCTCGGTGGGAGCGGAGGGGATTACGCAATGAAGATCATCCTTGACGGTGACGGCTACTCATATCTGACCGGAGGTACGAATTCGATCGACTACCCATCGACAATCAACTCTTACGACAGGTTCAACAATGGCGGAATGGATGCGATAGTTACCAAGATAAACATCTCGGGAGACCATCTGATATTCTCAACCTACATTGGAGGTGATGATTTCGATGGGGCCTATGACATAGACGTTGATGATGAAGGCTATGTCTATTTGGTGGGCACCACAAAGTCCATGGGCTTTCCCGCAAGTGATTTCGGGTACGACAGGACCTTCAACGGGGGATTGACCGACGTTTTCCTGTGCAAGCTGAATGTATCGGGCAAGAGGCTTCTGTACACAACCTTCTATGGAGGGGGGGATGAGGATTTTGGCACCGGCATTGCCTACCTTGATAAAAGCTGTGTATTTATTACAGGATACACGAGCTCAACGAACCTGCCAACCACCCCGGGCTCACTATCTCCCTCTTTCAGGGGAGGGGCCTATGACGGCTTCATTTCCCGGTTCAACCTCTCCATGGCCCCCTCCAAGATCGAAGAGTTCACATCATACTACGGGGATAAGGAGGTATCTCTTCGCTGGAAACCACCCATTGATAAGGGTGGATCGGCCCCGATCATGTACAGGATCTATCGAGGTATAACCCCAGGGTACATGAATGAGGTGGGAGTGGTTTCCGGGACGACCTTTTTGGATACGGGACTGACAAATGGGGAGAAATATCTACATCAGGTCGCTGTCTTCAACGATATCGGACAGGGCCCGATGAGTGATATTGTGACCACAAAACCTCGAAGTCTGCCTGGTGAACCCCTGAACCTCGATCTCGAGTGGGGTGATGATAAGGTGATCCTGAGATGGGCCCCACCCTCGGATACGGGTGGAATCAGCATCATTGCATACAATATCTATAGGGGTGAGACTTCCGGCTCACTTGAATTTATCAAAGGGGTGAAGAACGTACTTGAGTACACCGATACCGGACTCAGGAACGGGGTGACATATTACTACAGGATCAGCGCCAACAACTCCGAAGGAGAGGGGCCCATGGGTGGTGAGTCATCTGCAATCCCCGCGAGTGTACCTGGAAACCCCGTTAAGCTCACGAGTATACCAGGGGACAGGAGGATCCTTCTGGGTTGGGGCGCACCAGAAGATGTGGGAGGATTTCCCATACTCGGCTACAATATCTACAGGGGGATATGGGGGACGAATCTCTCATTGTACATCACACTGGAGGCAGTAACCTCCTACGATGACGTTGATGTGGAAAATGGAGATAGCTACAATTACTCCATCAACTGTTTCAACGAGATTGGCGAGGGGGAGATGGGGCCTTCGATAACCAGCACACCAGGCAGCATACCTGACGTGGTACTGGACCTTCAGGGTCTACCGGGTAACAACATGGCCACCTTATCCTGGTCTCCACCTGCGGATGATGGTGGATTCGACCTGACAGGCTATCGGGTATATCGAGGAAGAGATATTGAGAACATGAAACTGATCGGTGACCTGGTCCAGGATACATCATATATCGATCGGAATATTGAGAATGGAAAGCTGTTCCACTACAAGGTGAGCGGTGTCAACGATCTTGGGGAGGGACCGTTTTCCCAGGTCATCGACGTGATCCCCTCGTCGGTGCCGAACCCACCTCGGAAATTGGAATCAATAATCGGTGTCGACTACATCAATATCTCATGGGAAGCTCCGGGAAATGATGGCGGGTCGCCAATTATGGGTTACAATGTCTATCGTGGGATCAATTCCCTGGATTGGGTCCTCCTTGTATCCCTGCCCAATGTCACAACATACGAGGATAACAATGTCACAATGAGCCTGATATATCGATACAAGGTCTCTGCTGTCAACTTGGTAGGGGAGGGGGACAGTTCACAGGTCAGCGATCTCTCAATAAGGGTCGATGATATTCAAATTGTGGAAACGACAAAAAAGAGCGACTCGCTCCTTTGGGTGCTAATTGTAATGATTATCGCTGTGGTGGTCTTATTGATCGCCCTTATCGGCGCGGGCATCGTCGTTATAAACATCAGAGGAAGGAAAGGGGGACACTACCCTCATTTCGATCCCGAAATGTTCAAGGATTAGGAAGGCCCCATCAAGAGATCCGGGACCCCTGATTTTGTTGTGAATGGACTGGAGGAGGGGCATATCAAGGCGATATCGGCAATGAGGGAGGAGTTCGCGGCCTGTGATTGGGACGCGGAGACCCTGCACAACGTGATCTATGAGGGGTCCAGGTCCAGGGCCCTTGATCCGAAGGACACCTTCACCGCCTTCTACAGGATACTCCTGGGCAAGGGGAAGGGGCCTAGATTGGGATATTGTTCTGCATGCGATGAAGAGGGACGACGTTCTCGGCAGGCTTGATACTGTTCTGAAGCTCAGAGGGTGACCCCGAACTATAGGGTCCAGTTCCAATAATGAATCCGTTTCACACTGAAGTGACCATTATTTGATCGGTCTTTGATGGGGTAGGATCCTTATGATCGCTACTGCATGATAGATACCTACTTATGCGTACTTGCAGATATCATCGAGCAAGGTGAGAAGAAGATGAAACACCTTTTTTCCATTCCATTTCCCACTTTGATCATACTCTCTATCATGATGGGAGCATCTGTTGGGATCGTGATGGGAGAGGAGGAAACGAGTTGTGATCCGATATCTCCCCTGGATAAGGGGGATGGGCCATCCGGACTTCTTCCACCGGAGATATCCATCGAACTGGACCATGACTTCAAGGAGGTGGATGTCAGCCCCGGAAGCGATGGTGTGGTCACTTTTGATGGGACCGTATATTGTGATATGCCTCCCGCCACCCCTCCCGGTCAAGAGTGCATGGTTTTTTTAATAGCCGATGCAGGCGGTTGGGCAGTAGATTCAATTCCTGCAATCGCCTTTTCTAGAACCAAAACCCAGGAGAGAATTTCGATCGATGTCCAGGTACCCCCGGAGACATCCTCTTCACTGGAGAATGAATTGGAGATCTCTGCGAAATGGCGATATGAGCCGGGCATTGAACAGGGATATGCTGAAGGAACCAATGCAGAGATCATAATCACTCCTTACTGCAATCTTACGTTTACATCTGAAAAACCCGTAATGAGAGCACCTGTTGGAGAGTGGGCGAAATTCAGCTTGATCCTCAAGAACGAGGGGAATACGGATACCAATATCACCCTTGAGGTTACAGTTGAAGACGGCGTGGAGTATGAAATCGAAAGCAACACCATCATCATCAGAGAACAGGGTGAATATGAGATATCGCTCCGTGCAAAACAGAAGAGCGGATTGGCGGGAAGCAATCCGATCTCCATCAAAGCAAAAAGCCCCCATGAAGGACAGAGAAATGAGGTCACATTTGGAATATATTTGAAGACGGAAAATTCCGCGAGGGCATTGCTTGGTAACCCCATCTTTTATATCATATCCTCCACATTGATACTGGTCGCAATTGCCGTATCTATAATAGTAATTAAAAGGAAAAAAAGAATGATCTCAAATAATTATGGAAAATGTCTGAATAACATTTCCGGATCTGGCGGAAAGGAAAAGGTGGAGGTTTAAATAAATGAATAGATCACTTATACTATCTTCATTGATAATCGCCATAATAATTACGATTATTGCCTTTTTCAGCTCCTTTTTGATTCCGATCGAGGTCACAGAAACCACAGAAGAAACGGATGAAGATGGAATAGCCGACGCATCAATAACAGCTGAGCCTTCACCAATATCCATCATCATTCAGGCATTATCAGTCTTCAGTTTAATTTTGCTGTTTTTTATTATTATTTTCATGATCAAGAATGAATTTCATCTAAGGTCATTACTGGAGTTTTGTTGGATGATTGGAACTCCATTCCTTTTTATTACTCTCTTTATGAATCAGCTATTTGAAAAGCGTCCCTGTCCAGCACATCATAGTCTGGAATTGTTGATGATCATCTCGATCTTTCTTTTCATTATGATATATCTGATAATGCTCTTGATTATTTCCATCGAAACCCTGATCATTCTTGCCAAGAATATCCAGATAAAATGGAGAAATAATTAATCGATGTGTTGATGAGAGGAGAAAATAATAAAGAACAAAGTTCCGCATATTGCCGAAATGAGTGTGGAGATGTCAATGATTATCCTAGGATAGTTCTTTGAATCTCTTTTCAAGCAGTTCACCTGATGTCTCTTTTTGGATATCTCTGAAGGTTTCCGGATCCAATCCGCTCTGTCTTAGCTGTTCTTCAAGATCTCTTTGTATCATCAATCTTATTGCATTTCTGACTGCCTCGGACCTGCTCTTATATCGACCTTGTTTGACCTTCTGGTCTAGATATTCCAGCAAGTTTCCGGTTACCTCTACGCTCACATTCATGGCATTACCAATATCAATAACTATTAGCGGGCTAATATCATTTTTGGTTTATCTGCAATAATCACGGATTGTTGATATACGGTAAAACTCTCCATTCACTTCACGATACCAACACATCCATTATCAAGGGAAACGCCTATCAGATGCTCAAGATGACGCTAGCAGAGTCGGACGGGGACGACATAAAGGAGCTTGTAAGGGAGGCCTACGATTCCATAGCGCCCCACTTCTCCAGAACCCGTGAGAGGATCTGGCCCCCCACGGAGGTTTTCCTGAAAGAGGTGTCCCCCTGCAAGATAGCGGACCTGGGATGCGGGACGGGGCGCGCGATCTCAAGATGCGTTGAGCTGGGATGTGACATCATAGGGATCGACGGCTCATCGGAACAGCTGGGCCAATCCAGGGAACGGTTGGAAAACGAAGGGGCCCCGGAAGGGTCCTATACATTGATCCAGGCGGATCTGGAGGATCTCCCGCTTGAGGATATGTCGGTCCACAACTGCATCATGATCGCCTCTTTACACCACCTCCCCACAGGGGATCAAAGGATAAACTCCCTCAAGGAGGCGTTGAGGATCACCAGACCGGGAGGATATATTCAGGTCTCTGCCTGGACGTGGGACCAGAAGAGGTTCGGAAAGGACCATCTATCCAGGATCAATGGGGAGAGGGAGACCGGACCACAGGACGGGGCCCTTCCGGGGGACTTCCTCGTGCCGTGGAAGGAGGGTGTCCGGAGGCTGAGGTTCTATCATCTATACGGCCCTGGAGAGCTCGAGGAAGAGGTGAAAGAAGCCGGTTGGAAGCTCACCCGTTCCTATTTCGACGGTAGAAACCACTGGGCCGAGGCGAGTAAATCCATGGAGTTACATGAATAAAATGGTAATATCAATCGTTGAATTCACGGTTTTCAACAGGGAGGTCGATCATATCTCCAGTTGAATACCTGATGACCATAATCCGTTCAATGAGGGATCTCCCTGACGAATCCCATATCTATCTATCTTCACATCAAAGACCAGAGAAGCTGGAATGTCGATATCATCGGCCATGGGACATCCAAATCGTGATCTCAGGGTGGAATCCCCCATACCGACTTGTTTTAGATCAATAGCAAGAATATCTTCGCTGGAATAAATGCGTAATTGTTGCGAGACTCCAATTTATCTTTTGTAACTACCACACCCCGTCTAAAATTGAATATTTCCCTCAGGTCCGGCCTCCGAATCTGTTTGGTGAACTTAACTTCCAGTGGTTGAAGATCGTCATCATCCATTATGATGAAATCTACCTCCCTATCGGTTCCCTTCTTCCTCCAGAACAGGACCCGTTCATGATGTGAGAACAGGTCTGAAGGGGCCCTGTTGTAAGCCATTCGTATAAGGTGATTGGAGATGACCATCTCCACAAGTCTGCCCTTGATCTTGGGATCCGAAAGATGGTCGATCGAGGACTGGAACATATCCACTTTTCCGAAGGTCCACCCCCGGAGGGCGTGATATATGAATGGATCCGATAGATATACCTTCTTCTCGCTTCTCGTTTTTATCCTTAACCTGTCCAGCTCCAGCTGATAGAAGGTATTTACAACGAACGAGCTCTCCAGCGCATCCAGATATTTCAAGACCGTGTTGTGTGAGCCGATCTCGTTATCTTTCGATATCGAGTTGAGGGAGATCCTTGTGGTCATCTTCTCCACTAACGAGCGTATGATCTGTTTTGCTATCCGTTCCGACATCCCCCACACTGCCAGATCACCCATCAGGGACCTGACATAGATACCGTAGATATCGTTTGGGATTCTACCCCCTTCCCTGAGATGATTGATCGGCCTAGGAATCCCTCCTGTCAATAGATAATCATCAAGCAATCTTTCCAGCTCTCTGGAATATAATACTGGGCTTCTCTCGAGGATCGGATCTATCTCTCCATTGAATAGGCCCTTGACGATGGAATTCCTTTTCTCTCTTTTTATCGTCAGGACCTCCGAGAGGCCCTTTGCCATTCTTCGGTTAAGGGTCTCTACATATTCTGAGAATTTCATCGGAACGAGTATCTTGTTCAATACATGCCCTTTCCCCTCGCCCCTTCTACCAGGTAATCTCTCTATCGAATACTTGAGGTCGATGGAATGAGAACCCGTCAGTATGAACGTCTTCCCTTTTTTCCCCCCCGTATCACAGATATGTTTGATCGCCCCCTCCCAACCCTTGACATTTGTGATCTCGTCAATGAAGATGAACCTCCTTCCTTCCGCACCGAATCTATCGGCAATCTTCCCATACATCTCCACCAATTCTACTATCTGGCCCCTGGAATCCAGCTGGTCTGATGAGAAGTAAAAGATTGAGAACGGATGTATCCCATCGTCCATCAGTTTATTCCTGATAATGGTTTTAATGAGAGTTGTCTTGCCAACCTGTCTCGGACCTCTCATTGTATATACGAGATCCTGGTCTAAGTTGAAATATTTCAATATCCTCGGCTCCCACTTAACAAATGAGCTGTCAAGCTCCTTTAGATGTATGTCATTCGATATGTTTGATGAAGCCTTCCACCAAGGGTTCTGTTCGTAGAGAGAATCTTCATTCATTGTCATACAAATGACAAGTTGTTTATATATAACTTGTCACTCGAATGACTGAATATTAACATTTTCTAATTAGCCCCAGATCGATCCTTGTGCTCATTTACTTAATTGAAGAACATTCGATGGTTTTAAAATACCGACCCCCATGCAGCTTACATGATCAGGATAGGCTTCATCGTCAATCCGGTCGCCGGCATGGGCGGCAAGGTGGGACTGAAAGGAACCGACGGCGTGGTTGACGAGGCAAGAAAAAGGGGCGCGACGGAGAGGGCGGAGGGCAGGGCCGATATCGCCATAAAGAGGCTTGTCGAAGCGTACACAAGACACAGGATAGACACAGAGGTCCATTGGTTAACACCATCTGGGTCCATGGGTGAGGATGTCCTGATGCTGGACAGGGTCCCACAATGGACCATCGAGGTCATCGCGGACCATGGAAAGATCACTACCGCCGGGGACACGAGGAATTTCGTGAAAAAAGCAGTGAAGATGGAAATCGACCTGCTGGTATTCTGCGGAGGCGACGGGACGGCAAGGGACGTGTTCTCGGCAGCAGGACCGGACCAGACGATGTTCGGGATCCCCTCGGGGGTGAAGATGCATTCCGGCATCTTCGCATTGGATCCCAGGACAGGGGGCGAGCTTCTCGAGTTCTTCATCAGGGGTGAGATGACCACGGGGGAGGGGGAGATCATGGACCTGGATGAGGAGAGATACAGAAAGGGAGAATGGAACATCGCCCTGTTCGGCATCGCCAGGACGCTCTACGAACCCTCCTTCATCCAGATGGGAAAGTTCATGGTCGAGGAGGCAACGGTGGAGGATTACATTAACGAGATCGTCGAGCACATGGAGGAGGAGATGGAGGAGGAGCCAGAAACCGTATACATACTGGGGCCCGGCGGAACCCTCGAGTCCATAGGCAAGGGGATCGCTATCGACAAGACCCATCTTGGGGTGGATATCGTGATGGGGGGTAAGTTGGTGGCCAAGGACTGCGGAGAGAAAAACATTCTATCAGAGCTTGAAAAGCTGGATGCGGGAAAAGGGCATAAAAGAAGCGCTTACATCGTTGTCTCCCCGATCGGGGGACAGGGTTTCTTCCTGGGAAGGGGGAACCTACAGCTGAGTCCGGCCGTGGTCAGGAGGGTCGGCATAGAGAATATCATGGTGGTATCCGTCCCGCAGAAACTGGAAAGGACCAAGGTCCTCAGGGTCGATACCGGTGACGCAGAGTTGGATGATACCATACGGGCCAAGGGAAGCGTCAAGGTCCTGATAGGGTATCGGACCTTTCAGATGAAGAAGCTGGGTTGAGATATGATTGCCTCTTAAACATTCAAACCCAGGAAAAATCGGGGATTATTTCGGCTGTCAAATGAATGTGATTACAATGAATGTTAAGTTAAAGTGTAGCTTATCTCTTAAACATTCAAACCTAGGAAAAATCAGAGATTTTTCCGGTTTTTAATTTAAGCTTGTACTTTGCTTAGCTCTTAGCTGAGATTTCCTGTTAGGCTGGGATGTAGCTGATCTCTTAATCAGGAAAACCGTTGGAGAATCGTAGATTCTCCCGGTTTTTAATTTAAGCTTGTACTTTGCTTAGCTCTTAAATTAAAAAAGGGGGCCAAAAGGCCCCCGTATATCTGTTGCCTATTCGTATCAGACGAAGGCCACACCACAGCTCGGGCACGCCTCATCGGTCTCCGCCACAGCACCGCCGCAGCTGGGGCACTCCAGGGCGACCTCGAACTGAGCTCCGCATCCTGGGCACTCCGAGTCGGTGGGTTCCAGCGGTGTTCCGCATTCGGGACAGACGTCCTCCTCACCCTCCTCCGCCTCGAGATCATCGATGAGGGACTCAAGGTCCTGGACCTCCTGGCTCTCCTCACCCATTGCCGTCTCGGGCGCTACCTGCTCCTCGTAGACTGCCGGGGGCAACTCGGCGGCTGCCTCCTCCGGCTCATAGGGCTCCTCGTATGAGGGTACGGGCTCATCTATTGCCGGCGGCCCCTCCATCGGGGGAGCTTCACCAAACATCCCGGGCTCCTCGTACTGGTCCTCAACATAGGTGCCCTCGCCCTCGGGGGCTATCTCCGTCGGCGCCTCCTCCTCATCCTCGCCCTTGCCCTTCATCACGAAGAACACAATGGCTCCGATTATCGCAAGAACCACGATCACGATCAGGATGATGACGATCGGGCTTATACAGGGTTCATCATCCTTCTTCTCCACAACCACGGTTACATCGTATGTGACCGGATCGTTCACTCCGTCGGTTACGGATACGGTGAAGATATAGGTGCCCTCCTTCAGGTCGGTTAGCGTCCAATTCTCCCCTGTCCACGTCTGGTCATCTACATTGTTGCTCCAGGTGTAAGTGAGTGTATCCCCATCCCCATCTGTCGCTAAAGCAGATAGGGTTACCGGATCACCCTCCTTGATCTCGGTGACATCCGCGGAGGCGACCAGCCCGGTGGGTGCGCTGTTACCCTCATCCGGGTTGTATGGACCCGGATCCACATCATTTGCATATCCGTCGCCATCGATGTCAGGATCCACGGCGTTCAGTATGCCATCATCGTCGAGGTCCAGGTCCAAGGGCCCAGTCCAACCCCAAGCATCGGGGTAGGTCTCGATATAATCCTCCTCTATGGTGGTGGTATCTACCGCAGATGTGGTGATATCGGTCACCGTGAACTCGAACCATTTGATATTGAACTCCCCGGACACACCGGCCTGGGGTGTAATGATCGGCATAACGACCGTACCCTCTGCGGGCTTGTCCACTATCGCCACCTGCTGATCCTCACTTGTATACTTCATACCGTAAGGGGAGGTCTCGTAATCACTTGCTCTGCTGCCTCCAAACAGGGTCTGGTCACCATAACGAATGGTAAGATCAAAACCAGATGGCTGAAGGATGCAGATGATGAACACGTCGTTGTCCTCCGCGATCAGATAGGGGTACTCCACGGTGGCCGTGTCGCCGGTGGCCTCCTCGATCATGTCGCTTGCCTCTACCGTTATCGCACTTGTACCGGTCATGAAACCAGGCGTGTCAGGTACCGTAAAACCAACTGTGAATGTGATCTCCTCGCCAGTTGTGTTATCGATAGCGTCGAGGGCATCATCATCGGCGACATCGTAATACTCGGAGCCGCCATATGCAGAACCCGCATAGTCCACCTCAGCAGAATAATCAACCACGTCATCTGCAGTTGTGTTATCCAGATTCCAGATGTGTTCACCGGCCTCGAACCATTCGTATTCGGAGGATGTTACGGTCGCACCCGGAATGGTGATCACAACCGTATCGACATCATTATCCAAATCCGTATTCATCACGGGGAAGCTCAAACTGGCCTCCTGCCCCATTCCCAGGATCAGGAGATCATCCGGGATATCGACGGACGAGATATGCCCCGTACCTTTCTCGATATCGAATACTACCTCATTCGATCCGTATCCCGCACCGACCTCACCGTGAGGCTGGTCGAAATATATTATAGCCGCAAACGCCGCAAAGAAGACCACGGCTGCCACTGCAACTATTATCTTCTCGTTTATCTTGAATTTCATCTCTCTCAACTCCTTTTTTTCCTTTCAATTCATATTTCTTCGTTCCATCCACCGGTTATGGCAGTTTTGTTCTTCCTACATTTATACCTGTTATGCGCTAATATATATAAACCTTGTCTATATAATTATCAATGAACGAATGAAGCAACAATCTTTAATTGAACAGTTAGACCACAGTGAACTTGTTAGCGATCACAAGGAAAGGATGAGAAATACTCTTCTGACGACGATGAAACCAAAGATCAAAAGGAAGGTGTAGATGAAGAAATCCACCCTGTCCTTCAACGACCTTGAAGTGAAAACATCGGTCAGGACGCGAAGGACCAGAATGCATAAAAGAACCAGGACGAACAGTACCTCCAGCTCCCTGACGAATATCAGGCAGATCGATATCCACAAGGTGAGGGCGAGAAGCAGTCGGGACTCGGGTCTCAGATCATCCCCCCTTTCTCATCTTGTATATCACTTTTCCCCCTTCCCTCCTTACATCCATCACCCGGAGCGGCACCTTTGCGATCCTCGTTGTAGCACATAGAACAGACGAGCAGGCCGGGCACCCCACTTTCCTGTGGAGGTCAGGATGATCCTTCCAGATATCCTCACATACACCTCCCAGGACCGAATGGCGAATATGGACCTCGAGGTGATCCTTCCTGTCCCTTACCGTGATCTCCCGAAACAGGCCGGTCCCCTTGCTGAGCCTCTCAAGCGCCTCCGTGGCCCCGGAGATCGGCTCCGACCCGAATGGGGTTCCGCACCCGTTCTCCACCTCGTCCACCAATCCAGCTCCTAGCGGATGAAGGGATACGCCGAGTGAAGGGCCCATGGAGCCGGTGTGAAGTACCATATCATCGGATAGATCAGGCACCTCCATCAACCTCTTATCCAGGGGCACGAATACACGATCGGATGTCAACCTTCCCCTCGGGGGCAGGTAGATGCCGTTGCCCTCAAGGTTGAGGGATCGGACCAGTCTGCCCACGCTCTCACCCTGGGTCTTCAGGAACGCCCGAGTATACTCCTCCGGAAGGGCCGATCCGGAATAGAGGAACAGCGCGAAGATCCCGATCAGGAAGAGCCCAAACCCGGCATTTACCGCCATCTCATCCCCTTTCTCGCTCAGGGATATGCCGATATCATCCCCTGGCGAGAACTGAAACAGATCTCCCACGACCACGATGAGAAACAGCCCGAGAAGGGCCATCAGGACGCCCCCGATCTTGATCCAACCACCCGATCTGATCATCGTTGTGTCAACAGTACATCAATAGATAAAGATGTCGAAAGGTTTATCCGAGTGTGCGTTCAATCCCGTTCGACCATGAGATATACACTGATATCCCCCGCCATGATGTCGATCCCGGTATCCCCGGCGGTCCTCTCCATAGATATGGATCACGAGAACCACGATGAGTTATCCGATCACACCTGCCGCTTTTACGGAGGTGCTCGTCCGTGATAGAGCAGGTGAGGGCAGCTTACAGATATCTGTTCGTCCTGGGGATAGGAGCTGTTCTGCTGGCGATATCCATTATGGTCCCGGTGATCTCCTCCTCGGCGGATTTCTCCATATACAATACAGGCTGGAACGGCTGTTCGGATCTGGGGAAGGAGACCTACGAAACGGGCTCCTTTCTACCCACCATCGACCTCTCGGCCACGACAAAGGAGGTGGTAGCACACTCGTCCTTTGCAAGCGGCGACCTGGATATAGATCCCACCGCAACATCCATAATGATCATTGGACCCGAGGTCACCTTCACAGAGGAGGAGGGGAAGTTCGCGCATGAATTCCTGACCGAAGGCGGAACTATGCTCATCGCGGATGATTTCGGGACCGGGAACGACCTTCTATCCAGGATGAATACCTCAACCCGTATATCCGGGAGGAAGATGGTGGACCTATCCTTCATGAAGATACCCGAACTATCCGTTGGTACGGACATGGCCCGGCACAGGATAACAAGGAACGTCTCAATGCTTCTCTTCAACTATCCCTCGACCATAATCCCATCCCCAACGGCCGTTCCCATTGTGAATTCATCGCGTGCCTCCTGGTTGGAGAGCGCCGAGGACACCCTTCAGACCTTCGATGAGGAATCGGGACCGTTCCCTATCCTTACGATCGAGAGCTATGGGGGGGGAACCCTCATCGTACTTTCCGAGCCTAGCCTGCTGATCAATCAGATGAAAAAGAAGATGGACAACGGCCTGTTCGCCTCCAACCTCATCCACTATCTGGCCGAGGGCAGGAATACCATACTGATAGACGAGGCGCACCACGACCTGAACGATCCGGTACATATCATCGATTCCTTTCAACAGGGGTTCGATCCGGCGGAAAGGATAGGCGTCCTTATCGGCCTGTGCGTGATCTTCCTGATGTATGAGGTCGGGATCCACAGGAAGCTCTTCAGGA
>JAUVLN010000082.1 GCA_030600725.1 Thermoplasmatota archaeon
CAACCTGTATCGGGTCGTGACCGGGGATGGGGATGGCTGGTTGAATCTCACCCTGGACCTGACGGGGTCCTCCAGGATCAACGTGACGTTCACGGCCCATAACACGGTCCAGACATCATCGCGGTACGATGTCCTTCCCGAGATCGCGGACCTGGCGATCATCGAGGGGGATATACAGATCTCGGATCCCGAACCCGTTCACGGCGATACGATCACGATCACGGTGCCTGTAAGGAATATCGGAGGAATGGTGGCGGAGGATTCCAGGCTTCACGTAAGCTATGTGGGCGGCAATGGAGACCCGACATACAAGGTCTCCAGGTATGACCTTGGCGACCTACAGGAGGATACGGGCGAAATAGTGTCGTGGAACTGGTCGGTCAGGGCCGGAGCACATGCATTTCAACTCGTCGCGCAGACCTCCTCCCCGGATCTGGACACCACGAACAACATCGTCTGGATACATTTCAACACGTTGGGACCGGACCTGATGTTCTCGCCCGGAACCGGGAGGTTCGATCCGGATGATGTGGTCAGGCCGGGCTCCCCGGTATCCGTTCATTACTCGATATACAACCAAGGCCCCGTATCCGGTGAGGCCGATATCGGCGTATTCAACGGAAACCCCGAGGAGGGGGGGACAGCTATCGGGGAGATATTGGATCCGGGACCTATAGGGCCCGGGGAATACCTCAACGGATCCCTATCGTTCCTCTCACCGCAGAACACGAGTATGGTCTACATTGTGATGGACCCGTACGGGGAATATCCCCCCGATATGATCGAGGGGGGTTGGAAATCCCTTCTCATAATCAACTATCCTCCCATCCTGCTGGGCTCCCCCTCGATAACCATGCTCGAGGATTCGGCAGGCTCGACCCTCGTTCTGGATGGTTTCTTCGACGATATCGATGACCTCGGGGATATCCTTGAATACTCCCTGATATCCTCTCCGGTCATGGTATCGAGGATAGGTATCGGAGAGGAAGGTGGAGCGTTCCTCAGGGTCAAGCCCCCACCCGACTGGTTCGGGGAGGCGTCTGTAACCATAGGCGTGGACGATGGACTGGGAGGGATAGAGGTATCGATACCGATAACGGTCTCCCCAATTAATGATCCTCCCACATTCCCCCAGGCCCCGCTCGGGGAGATGGACCTTGTGGTCCTGGAGGATAACCCGCTATATTTCAGGATCATGGCCGAGGATATCGAGGGGGACAGGATCACATATTCCACAGAGGATGAGAGGATCGATCTGGATGGTGAGACCGGCGAGATCGAGTGGTATCCCGTTCAGGATGATGTGGGCACCCATCTATTCGAGATCTTCGCCAATGATGGGAACGGGGGCGTCTCACTCCTGCGTATAACTGTCGAGGTGATCGAGGTCAACGAGGGGCCCTGTGTGGAGCCGCTGCCGGATATGACCTGCACGATAGGGGAGATACTGACCTTCAGGATCATCGCATCGGACGAGGAGGGCGATAACCTGACCTACTCCTCGGACGTCCCATTCGTCACCCTGGAAGCGGATGGCAGCGGTATGATCAACGCCACCCACGGTACGGAGGGGGCGCTCCTGGTAACCATCGAGGTGAGGGACGGGATCAACTCCCGGTACGTATCGTTCAATCTGACCGTTATATCCGAAGGAGGAGGGGGGGATGAGAGGGGGTCCTTCGATCTCCAACCGATAATGGCCGCAGGGGGGATAGCCCTTGCACTATTCGCCCTCCTCTTCGTTGGCTTCAAGGCCATGAGGAGGGGAAACGATGAGGTGGAAGAGGAACGCAGGGGGGCCGACGCCCTGTACGAAGAGGAGAGGGCGGAAGTGGAGAAGGCCATGCCGCCGGTGGGAGAGGAGCCACTGGAGGAAGTTCAGGAATGAACCCGGACGGGCCGGCATCCGGCAGCAGCTTCGGGACCCTGAAGGATCGGGTGATAGATAAGGGCCTGTGCATGCTGTGCCACGGATGCGTTGCCTCCTGCCCTGTCGATGCCATCGAGGCGATCGGGGAGAGGATCCACCTCACCGGGGAGTGCATCGAATGCGGGACATGTTACCGGGTCTGTCCGGGAAGAGGTTATGATTTTGCAAAGGCTAAGGACCGTATATTCGGCCGCAGGGAGAAGGGCATAAGGGAGCGGATACACGGGGTGCATCTGTCCGGGAAGAACCTCAGATCATCGGATGAGGAGGTGTTCCGGGCGGGATACATGGGGGGACGGGTATCAACGGTATTGATCCACGCCCTTGAGGAGGGCCTCATAGATGCGGCCCTGACCACGGATTGGGGGGAGGGCCCCGTTCTATCGGTGGGATCCGGTAGGATCTGCAGGGACAGGGCCTCGGTCCTTGAATGCAGCTCCTCAAAGTACCTTTTCTCACCCGTTCTCACCCTCCTCAAGGAGGCCCATAGAGATCCGGAGATAGGGCGTATTGCCGTCGTTGGCCTTCCATGCCATATCCAGGCCCTGAGGAACATGCAATCCGATAGAATGGCCTCCAGGTATACGGAAAAGGTGGTGTATGCCCTGTCGCTGAACTGCGGCGCGCCGAACCTGACCGATGAGAACTGGAGGTCCGTGATCGGGCGGATCATGGAGGTTTCCGGAGAGGGGATCTCAAGCGTTGATATCAGAAAAGTAAAGGGTAGGACCCTGAGGTTCCGTGTCCGGATGAAGGACGGCACGGAGAGTGTGAGGGATCGTCCGTTATCCGCATATATACGGATGATCCATGGATATCCCGGATGGCCCAGATGCGATCTCTGCATCGATTATTCCGGGGAGCTCTCCGATATAACCTTTGGAAACCCGTTGGCCAGGACAGAAAAGGGCAAGGATCTGCTCGATGGGGCCGTGAAAGCCGGCAAACTGGTACCAGCCTCGAAGGGCCAGGCGATATCCCAGACTGCGATCGATATATACGGATATCTGCTGAAGAAGGTGGGGGCGAAACGGAGGATAAAGAGAAGGCGCAGGAAGGGAGAGCCCCACCCCGAGTACCGCTGTTGATGCCTGATAATAAATATACATTACCTACATCCACCTGGCCGTATGGACCTCAAGCAGTTTCCTCCAAAAGCCCGAATGAGGCGCTGGACAGGCGGTGCCCTCTCCGTCTCCATGCGATATTCGGCTGCGGGCGTCTCCACATGTATCTTTATCGATAATGGAAAGGAGTCCATCCTGGTCGATGTGGGTGACGGCAGCCTCAGGGACCTGCTGGAGATCAACCGTGATGGGGAGGCGGGATCGGGGCTTGACCCCATAGAGGGCCTGAAGGCCATATTGATCACCCACACCCACTACGACCATTACGGCGGCCTTTTCTCCCTCCTTCACTTTCTGAGGCTGATGGAGAGGTCGGCCCCCCTTGTGGTCATCTTCCCGCAGGGGTCAAAGGAGAGGATACTGCCATTGATGGACCTGTTCGAGGAGGATAGGAAAGGGAGCCGTGGTTACACGCTGTCATACCGGGCCATCCCCGCAGGTGAGGATCTAACGATAGGGGGGTTCCAGGTGATGACCCTGGGTGTGGACCACCACGACAGCGACATAAGGGGCAACGTCGGGGAGAGGGTGCCTGCCTTATGTTACAAGGTCGTCCTCGGATCGACCTCCGTTGTCATCACAGGGGACACGGGCCCCTCTCCCGAACTCTCGGGATTTGTGCACACTTCGGACCTGGCGCTGATAGAGGCAACCTATCCAAGCTGTATGGTATCGCCTCCGGGCGTCCACATGAACGTCCATCAGGCAAGGGAGCTGGGGGGATCGGCGGGGGAGTACTGGCTGATCCATCGAACGGGTGGTTCGGACGCGGAGATCGAAGGGAAGGGCTAGCTGTCAGGGTCCCACGGCAGGTAGGCCCTGAAAACCGATCCCACCGGCCTGTTCGGCTCCACCCATATCCTGCCGTTGTGGAGATCTATGATCCCGCGTGAGATGGCCAGTCCAAGCCCCGTTCCGACCACCCCGTCCTGACCGTTTCCCCTTACGAAACGGTCGAATATGGATTCGCGGTCCTCCTCCGGAACCCCGTTCCCCTCGTCCGCTATGGAGATCGTGATCCCGCTCAGGTCCGTGTCCAGATATATCCAGATCTTCGATCCCTCGGGGCTGTATTTCATCGCATTGTCAAGCAGGTTCTGCACAACCTGTTCGAGAAGCGGGAGCCCGAGGATCCTCGATCCGCCCTCCTTCAGCTCGAACCTGATATCGTGGCTGGATGTCCTGGGATAGAGCGTTTCTATCGAACAGTTGATGATCTCCGCCAGGTCGACCTCCACGAACTCCCTGGCCACCTTTCCCTCCCTGATCTGGGTGAACAGCTTGGTGAGGGAGATGGTATCCGACATCCTCCTTGTCATTCTGATTATCTTCTCCAGGTAATTCCTTTTACTCTCCTCGACCTGCATCTGGAGGATCTCGGAGAATCCCATGATCGTCGTGAGTGGGTTCTTGAGATCGTGCGAGAGGACCGACAGCATCAGTCGGTAGGAGTTGTTCATCCTCTCCAGGTCCGTGATGTTCCTATCGAGGTTCTCGACCTCGATCCCGGTCATCCTGACGCCGAGGAGGTTCCCCTCCTCGATCAGCGGGGAGAATAGGCACAGGACCGTTTTCCCTGCGCCCCTCCGGTCCCGAAGCTCAAGGTCGACCATGGTCTCCTCTCCCGTGTTATATGTATGGACCCATGCGTCGTTTGCCCTGTAAAGATCGTCGCCTGGAGGTACGAAGAACGGCCCCGAAAGGACCTCCGGATTGAGATCGATCGTCGAGATGTACTCCTCCACCTTTCTGTTGAAATCCACCTCCCAGCCCGTACCTGTATTCCTCCAGGTGACGATCAGGTCCCTGCAGGAATCCGAAAGGGACCTCTGCCTCTTCACATCCTCATTGGTGCTTTCGACCTCAAGCATCCTTCCCAGGACATTGCCGGTCGTGTTGCCTATGTCCTGGATAAGCTCCTGGTCCGCATCCTCGAAACCATTCGGTCTGGCGGAGAAGAGAGAGATGGTGCCTACGTGATCATCGTCGTGGGTCAGGGGGATCACGAGCGTGGAGCCGATCTCGAAGGAGAGTATCCTCCCATCCTCCGTCCTCCCCCGGTGTATGTGGCCCAACCTGATCTTGGAGTTGTACATCGACGGGCCGTCCGGGATCTCCAGGTCCAGATCATCCATGCTGTTGAAAAGCCCCATTCCCGCGGTGAATTCCTGGCTCTCGGAGAAATCCTCGTTGTGATGCCCAAATAAGTCCCTATCCATGGTTGCCCCTGCGGATCTCCATCTAAGGGATCCCATGTCAAAGGGAATGTGCCGGGGAAGGTATCTGGAGAGGGCCAGGCAGATCCCCCTGCTGTCTTCCGAGGTGGCCAGCGCTTTGATCATGTCGTATCTTCCCTGCCAGAACGTTACCGTGGAACCCCTGTTCAAGGGCATCTCCACCTCTCTCCAGGGTATGCCGGTATGGCCACCGCTGGGCAAACCCCGGTGTACGGGTGTGGTGGTGCTCTCCACCGCGGCTTTGGTCTCGAAAATATTTCGAGCATCCAAGCTATCAGGGATAGATTTGCGATCAGGCCAATCCATTGAAAGTAACCCCAAAAAAGGCCCGAATTCAGGCCCCTCTAACCCCTCGATGATCGTGCTGTTATTTATGGATTTAGGGGGATTTCCAATGCAGGTCCGAAAACATATTTAAAGGCATTTTTCCCGATCCACCATTTCCAGTGGACGGTGGGTTTTCAAGGGTCCAAACCTTCAGGGCCCCGACCCTGGAACAGTGTGAAACAGGAGGGGCCCATGGATGAGAACAGGGCCATCCTGATTCATTGGAATATATCTCCGAAAACGATATATCCGCACTATCCCTTGTCCAGGCGATGCATAGGAGGAAGACCGCCTCTTCGAACCCGAGGCTATTGATCATTCTGGGGCTTTTTTTCTCCCTCTCGATCGTGGCGATCCTACCGGCCCAGGGGGAGGTTGACCTCTTGACGGAGGGGGAATCCCCGTCGGAGGTGGATGATGGGCCCCTCTTATCGAACTTCACCTCATATTTTGATTACAACACCATGCATGTATATCTCAAGGAGCTTGAGGATAGGTATCCATCGATAATGAAGCTCTTCTCCATCGGTGAGACCTACGAGGGCAGGGAGATCCTCTGCGTCAAGCTGAGCGATAACGTGGATACGGTGGACGATGGGATCCCCGGGTCCGAACCTGATGTACTTCTTGTCGGTGCACATCACGGGAACGAGTGGATGTCATACGAGGTCCCTCTGTACGTCCTCTCATACCTGCTTCATTACTACGGACAGGAGGGGCCGAACGGCTCGGCGGCCTCCTACCTCATCGACAGCAGGGAGATCTATGTGATACCGATGCTCAACGCGGACGGCGTCCAGTACGCCCACGAGGAGAGCCGCGGTTGGAGGAAGAACCGGGAGCCGAATTACGTGGGTGAATTCGGACCCATCGCCCGGCCCAATCCTGACCTGTATCCCGTATCATACGGGACCGATATAAACAGGAACTACGGATGGATGTGGCATCTGGACGGCGGGTCCAATGAGCTGATAACGAGTGGAGGGACCTATCGTGGGCCTCCGGACAACTTCGATGACGACGGGGATGCCCTGATCCAGGTGGACGTGATCACCGGACGCCTTCCGATCGGTGTGGATGAGGGCATAGACGAGGACCCATGGGATGGGATAGATAACGATAACGACGGGAGCGTGGACGAGGATCCAGCCGGTGGGTTCACAACGCACGAGGCCCGGGCGATGAGGGATTTCGGGGACAAATACATGTTTCCCGTTATGATCACGTATCACACCTATTCCGAGCTTATCCTCTGGCCGTGGGGATACACGGATGAGCCGCCACCCGATTCGTCCCATCTCACCTCCCTCGGGGTCCGCATGGCGAACATGAACGGTTACCGCCCCATGCAGGGTGGGAGCCTGTATCCCGTAACCGGGGAGATGACGGATTGGTTCTATGCCCAGTACGGCACCTACGGCTTCACCTTCGAGATAGGCAGAACACACAACATGCCCGATGAGGAGATACTGGAACAGGTCCGGAGGAATCTGGAGCCTTCACTGTATCTGCTGGATTCGGCCGCGAACAGGTATCAGTCCCACATAACGTTCGATGAGAACTCGACGCTGGTCACCAGGTCATCGGACCGGATAGACCTCCGGGTATCCTTCGAGGATGACGGCTACCCCTTTCCCTTTTCCGAGGATAGGAGCCGGATCGTCTACCGGGTCAACGGTGGTGATTGGACACGGGCGCCCCTCGAGATGATCGAGGAGGGTAACTGGACCGGCAGGATACCCGCCCAGGACGATGGGTCCGAGATAGAATATTATTTCGAGTTCGTCGATTCCCAGGGTGGTTCGATCGTCGAGCCCATGTACGCGCCTTACGATTTTAACACCATCAAAGTACCAATGAGAAACCTGTGGGCGGTATACATGGTACCGAGCACCCTTTTTGTCATGATCTTCACCCTTGGGACCATCTGGGGTGGGTTCACCTTCGGGATCTACAGATCATTGACATCAACCAGACGTGGGGGTCCTTGATTTGGTTGGTGGGAGATCAGAGGGTTTCTCCAGTAAATGGGGTCTGCTGATGGCGGCACTCGGGGCCGCCATCGGAACCGGGAATATCTGGAGGTTCCCCAAGGAGGTTGCTAGCAACGGGGGCGGGTCGTTCATGATCCCCTACGTCATATTTCTCTTCACCTGGTCCATACCCATTCTGCTTATCGAGTTCAATCTGGGCAAGAAATCAAGGAAGGGAACGATGGGGACCTTTGCGGCCTTTCTCGGAAAGAACAAGGCCTGGATGGGCGCATGGCTGGCATGGATATCCACCGCCATAGGATTCTATTACGCTGTGGTCATGGGCTGGACACTGAGGTACGCTTTCGGATCCCTCTCCGGGAGCATCGACTACTCCGACGCTCAGGGTACCTGGGAGTCGTTTCTGGAGTCCCCTTACCTGGTCGTTTTCTTTCAGGTTTTGGCCATTGCGATAACCGCGGTTGTGGTTTACAGGGGGATCGAGAAAGGGGTCGAGAAGATCAACAAGATCCTGATCCCCGCCCTGTTCATAATGCTTGTATTCAGCATGATACGGGCCCTGCTTCTCCCCGGAGCCATGAGGGGCGTGGCCTACATATTCACCCCGCATTCCGATACCTTCTTCAACGGCAAGACGTGGATAGCCGCCCTGGCGCAGTCCGCGTGGTCCTGCAGTGCGGGCATGGGCATGGCGATCACCTACGGCGCATACACGAAACGGAAGGACGCAACTGACAG
>JAUVLN010000219.1 GCA_030600725.1 Thermoplasmatota archaeon
GATCGAGGCCCTCACCTTCGAGAACAACGTCGTCTCCACCTGGTCTGCCGGAAACGATGGAAGGGACGATCCCGAGGGGGAAGAACTTACGACATCGGGGCAGGGGAACACGCCCGTTGCCATCATGGTTGCAGCATACGAGAGGGATGGGTCCGCCGTTACCGATTTCTCATCAAGGGGCAAGGTTGGGCTCAATCACACCTACCCGGATATCGGTGCCCCCGGTAGGGATATATGGTCCACCTCGGCCAGGAGAACGGTGATCTCGGGAGGAACATGGGTCCGTGGTAACACAAATCCCTACTATCTCGCAATAAGCGGGACGTCGATGTCCACGCCGCATGTGGCCGGCCTTGTCGCCCTGCTCTGGCAGGCGTGCCCGTCTATGGATATCTCCCCGATGCACGAGGACTATTCCGGACCCGATCCGGAGGGATGGTTCACCGACCCCCGTACCAGGATCCACGATGCGGAGTGGATCATCGAGGCATCCGCCAACTTCCTGCCACCGGACGCGGAGCACGGGAACGTTGCGGGAGACGCGAATTCCACGGGTTGGTGGGATAAGCCGGTGGATTACGTTCAGGGATACGGTATCGTGGACGCAAAGAGAGCGGTCGGGATCGCCCTGACCCTGCAGAGGCTCAGGGACCAGTGCACACGGAAAGAGGTTACTGTCGCCGATGCTATCCACGTTTACGACGATCAGGACGTGGCAGGTACCGAACTGGTTGGAACGATCGGGATCGTTACAGGATGGACCGGCGAGTATTCCAGATACAACGACCAGACCGGCAATCCGATGGGGTTGGTCAATCAGACCAAACTGGTCGAGGTCCCGCAGGGGGCCACCCGCGCGAGCGTCAGGCTGAGCTTTTCGGGCCTGGACCTCACCGAGTTCGAGGCGGCCGACCTCGCCTTCACGATCGATACCGACGGGGACGGCAATGCGGACCATCAGAGCGATCTCTCCCTCATTGGAAGCAATGACGATACCGCAGAGATAGACATCTCGGGTCCGGGTATCTGGACCTTCGACATCATCGGAAGGGGGTTGAAGGTCCAGAGGCCGTTCCAGGGAACAAATTACGTAGAGCTCAGAATGGAGTACACCATGAGCGTCCGGTTTCAGGTACCGGAGGAAGGAGAGAACCCCGTCTCCGTGAGAAATGCCGTATATGCACCCCTGATGCCCGGAGATGATGTGGAAGAGGGTTATCAGCTCGAGATGATGCGGTACGATCTGAGGGAATTGAGGCTGGAGGAGGGGGCCGGTGAAGGAGTGAGGGATGAGGGGGGATTCCCCTGTGCCCTGGTGTTTATCATATCGATCATCCTGGGTTTGGGCGGTGTGATCTACTACAACTACAGGAAGGGGAAAGATCGAGGGAGGATCAAATAGGTTTATATCCCCTCCCACATCTATATCCCCATGAAGAAGATAGATTGGTATGATGAGTTCGTGGACCTGGATTACAAACCCTCATCGGATGAGCTTATCGCTCTATTCTACTTCGAGCCCCCTCAGGGAATGTCGTTCAGCGAATCCGCCGGAAGGATCGCCTCCGAGAGCTCCACGGGAACCTGGACCACCCTGAACAGGATACCAGAGCGGATGAAAACACTGCAGGCCATGGCATTTCAGATGGAGGGGAACCTCGTGAAGATAGCGTATCCGCTCGACCTGTGGGAGGAGGGGAACATGCCCCAGCTGATGTCGGGAATAGCAGGAAATATCTTCGGAATGAAAGGGGTGGGGAACCTCAGGCTGATAGATGTGAGCCTCCCTCTGTCGTATATCAAACATTTCAAAGGCCCCCTCCATGGAATGGATGGCATAAGGGATATGTTCAGGATATATGACCGACCGTTGACAGGGGCGGTCCCAAAACCCAAGATCGGGTTCTCAGCATTCGAGCATGCGGAGGTGGCCTATGAGACGTGGATGGGCGGGTTTGACCTGGTCAAGGACGACGAGAACCTCTCATCGCAGACCTTCAACAGGTTCGATAAGAGGGTCCAGCAGATGACGATATACAGGAACAGGGCCGAGAGGGAGACCGGGGAGAAGAAGGACGGCCTGATCAACATCACAGCCGAAACGGATGAGATGAAGAGGAGGGCCGATATCCTTCATGATTCGGGTTGGAAATACTGTATGATCGACGTTGTGGTGGCGGGTTTTTCCGCGGTCCAGACCATCAGGGAACACCTCCAGGACCTGGGCATGATAATACACGCCCACAGGGCGATGCACGCAGCTTTCACAAGGAATCCACACCACGGCATCTCCATGCATTTCCTGGCGAAATTGATGAGGCTTGCGGGTGTCAATCAGATCCATACAGGGACGGCAGTGGGAAAGTTGGTGGGAAGCAGGGAGGAGGTGAAGGCCCTTGCCGATCTGCTCAGGTCCGATCATCTGGATGAGAACGTACCCCTGAACCTGAAACAGGATTGGGGCCATATCAACTCCGTGTTTCCAGTCAGTTCCGGCGGCCTCCATCCCGGGCTTGTTCCGGAGGTTCTGGACATCTACGGAAAGGATCTGGTCCTTCTGGTCAGCGGCGGGATCCATGGACATCCGAAGGGAACGAGGGCAGGGGCGAAGGCCTCGATGCAGGCCATCGAGGCCTGGAAAGAGGACATCACACTGGAGGAAAAAGCACAGACCGCCGTGGAGCTTTCCCAGGCACTGGAGAAATGGGGACATCACAGGCCCAGGTGATGGGATATATCCCCTTTCCATCACCAACATCTACAGATATCCCGCCAAAACTTATCTACTCTCCAAACATATGAGAGTTTGGGTGTTGAATTGAATCGATATGAAATGAGGTGGGCGGGAACCGTACTCCTTGTTCTCTACTTGATCATACCGGCATTTGTTTCGGGAGGAGAAACTGAAGGCCCTGATAACGGAGATGTTGTTCTGGAGTTGCCATCTGCATCCATGGCGATAGAACCTATCAGAGTTAACAACAACAGCGATCTGGAGGGCCTGAAGGGGCTGGGAGTCATTGATGGGAACGGGACGGAGAGCGACCCCTATATCCTCAGGGACGTCGAGATCCATACGTTCAGCCATGGGGACGCGGTATATCTCGGGAACACGACCGATCACATTGTGATCAGGGATTGCATGTTCTTCGGGGATTTCGGCATAGATCTTATCTTCTCTTCAAGTGAACCCTCCTGGCTGAACGGGGTATTCCTCAATAACACGCGGAACGTGAAGATCATCAACACCACATCGAAATCATTCAGGGGTGCGGGTTTCCTGATCAATGGATCTTCAAGCATCAAGCTTGACAATTGCACCTCCGAGAATAACCGGTTCGCGGGGATCCAGATGGAGGGAGCCAGCAACGTGAGGATCCTCAATTCAACGGTGATCTACAACTACGGGACCGGGATCGAGCTCGGTGATGTCAAAGGAGGCAATGTAGAGAACTGCAATATCACCCAAAACGGCTGGTGGGGGACGAGGATAGGGGATATGAGATCACAGATACTGTATCGCAACAATACCATCAACATGAACGACGGGGGGGTGATACTTTAGGGGAGCAGCAGGGTCACAATTGAGGAGAACAGGATAAACGACAGCGTGAGTGAGGGAGGGGGGACCGGATTGTATCTGCTCAACTCCGACCGGAATATTATCCTGAACAATATCGTTGAGAACAGCGGTTTCTCCGGGCTACAGATAGGTGGATCCACCCGGAACGAGATCAGGGGAAACACCCTCCGGGAGAACTCTTTCTACGATATGTTCATTGAGAAGGTGATGGTGCCGGAAGAGAGCGATAATACCATACTGGATAACGTCGGATCGGGAGACAGGCCGATCCTCTACGTCAATTCCACCGTGCACCTTTCGGACCTTTTACTTTCTGAACTGATAGTTTGCAATGCAACGGGATCCACCTTCGAGGATATCGTGGTATCGGGGTCGGACAGGTACAACAACAACGGGGTGTTCTTATGGGGTTCCTCCAACGTGAGCCTGATCAACGTCTCATCGGATCTCAACCATTACGGCTTCAGCGTGAACAAGGATTGCACCGGCACGCTCATCGGGGGGGCAAGGGCTTCCGGAAATGCCATGGCCGGAATACATTTCAACAAGGGTTCATCGGGAAGCGTACATGGAAGCATCGTCAACAACAGTACGGACGGGATCATACTCTCCTCCGGAGGGGTCAAGATATCCGGCAATACCATCCAATACTGCGATGGGTCGGGGATATTCCTCACCTCACAGGAGGGTGCCTCGGGAAGCATCATCATGGAA
>JAUVLN010000017.1 GCA_030600725.1 Thermoplasmatota archaeon
TAGTGATGGACCAGCCCCACGGCCCCCTCCCCACCCAGGCCGTCAATGCCATCGACAGGGTCCCCGAGTGGACCAGGATGAACCTGACCAGGACCTTCCTGGAGATCGGCAGCAGCAAGGCGTCGGTCTACGGCCAGCTGATCATGGACTGCACGGATGAGAGATACCTGGACGAGCTGGCATTCACCATCTCACACACTCCTCCCGAGGTCCTGGACAGGGTCTACCCCAATGTATTTCTCTCCAATGTGGAGATGTTGTACAACAATGATCCGTTCATTGATTACGCGGACATCATCGACTCGGAGGAGAGCTCCACGGTCAAGTATTACGTGGATGAATCCGGAAACAGAACATCTTTTGACCTTCCCGAAGATATATACTACTGGTACATCGCCCTCCCCAAGATAACGGACGAGGACCCCACCTACATCGACCCCAACACTGGGGGTCCCTCATCCGGCGGGAAGTTCTGGAGGGACTACGTATTCAACCACGCGGACGCCTCCTACCCCTCCGATACCACCACCAGTGAGGTCCTCTTTCCCAAGAACGTCACACCTCCTCTTCTCAAGGACCTCCTGGCCGGTGTCGATACGATGTGGGACGGGGAATCCTACGGGGCCCCCGGAGGCTATCTGAACAACGGGACAGGGAACCGACGCCCCTTCGATTACAGGGACCACGCGATAGAGAAGGTATCCAACTGGGTGGAGAAGACACTTCCCCTCAACATTGCGGAAGAGAAGGTGAGGATAGGAAGGGACCCATCTCGGTCGGTCCAGCCGGTCAGGATAGCCCACAACCACTACGGCAACTGCGGGGAGCTTCAGGACCTCACCATCGCCGCAGCAAGGGCCGCCCTCATTCCGGCAAGGGGCGTCCTCAACACGGGCGAGGACCACGTATGGTCCGAGTTCTGGGAGAGGGGCTGGCACCACTGGGACAACTACTGGTCCGACGGAGGAACCGGCATCGACATACCAGGCAAATATGATGCAGACTTCCCCGGAAGCTGGGGGAGAGAGCTCACCACGGTGTTCTCATGGCGCGGGGACGAATACGTTGAGACCGTAACCAGCAGCTACTCCAACACGGCGCTGTTCAAGGCGAAGGTGCTTGACGCCTCGGGCATGCCGGTGGACGGCGCAAGGGTTATCCTTGCCACGGAGCACTATTACGTCCCGACCTCTCTTAGCTTTTCCACGTGGGGGCACACGGACGAGAACGGCGATGTGACATTCGAGATAGGGGACAGCAGGAACTACTGGACCCAGGCCTCATGTGAACTTGGAGAGGACCCCGCCGACAGCGGGGGAAACATACAGGTGACCCGGATCATCACAGACAGCCAGACCGGGAGCACGTACTCCCACACGTTCAATATGCCAGGGAACATCGATCGCCCGGCCTCCTCTCAGTCTGCGGACCCCATGGAGGATGGGAAACACCTCCTGCAGATGGCTTTCGACGTGGAGGCCTCGTTCCTCCACGGGCAGAACCTGTACACGGGAAACACGTTCTCATATCAAACCGACTCGGGCGATCTGGACCTCTACTTTGTTGACGGGGCCAACCACCAGAAATTCCTGCTTGGGAACTCATTTACCGCCTACAACATCTCCGAGGAGACCTCCTCCGGCACCCTTACCACGTTCCTCACCGAGGAAGGGGGATACGTCATCCTCTCAAACAAGGGGTGCCTGAACACGGAGAAGATGGTCTCCATCAACGTCTCGGTATACTCCCTCCCCACCGTCCTGATAACCTCCCCCCAGAACGGGGTCAAAGTAAGGCACACGGACAGCCTCGAGTTCGCAGGAGTGGCGCACTCCAATCCAGGGCTGGAGACCGTGCAGTGGCGTATCGACGAAGGCGATTGGATGGATGCTGTCGACCTCTCCGGGGATTGGACCGGCTTCTCCTTCACGCTTGACACAACGCCGTTGACCGCAGGAGAACATCTCGTGGAGGTCATGGCCATCACGATGGAGAGGGGATACGTTATCAACGGTATCACCATAACGGTTGAGGACCACATCAACCCTGAAGTTACCATCGCCTCTCCTCTCGAACACGATGTGATCGTCCAGGGGGACGAGCTTGAGATCAACGGGAGCTGCTGGGACGATTACTCCGTGGACGTATTGATCATGTCCCTGGACGGAGAACCTGACATTGATATCACCTCCAGCATCTCCGATGGGAACTGGAGCTTCACGCTCTCAACGGGTGACCTGGAGGTCGGGGACCACGAGATCGATATCACGGTGAGGGACGCTGTCGGCCACCATATCGAGGCCTCCGTCGGCTTCTACCTTACCGAACTGATCAGGCCTGAAGTGGCCATTCTACTCCCGGAGAACAACACCCTTGTATTGCAGGGGACCACTGTGCTGCTTTCGGGGGATGCGTCCGATAACGTGGAGCTCATCTCGCTCACGCTCCACATCGATGGCGAGAAGCTGGGAAACATAAAGCTACCAAGGTATGACCCATACTGGGAATATGAACTGGAGACCACCTGGCTTGACGGGGGGAGCCATCTCGTTGAGATCATGGCACTTGACTCCGAGGGGAACGTGAACTCCACAGATGTCACCATACTCATCGATGGGGCCCCTCCCCTGCTCAACATGATCTATCCCGGGTCGGACCTTGTGATCGGCCCGACCGGGGATCTGGTGGTCAGGATCGAGGTAGAGGATGACATGGGTATTTCTGACGTGCATCTTATCCTGGGCGGTACGGAACGGGTGGAGGGGGTCCTCGTCAACGGTTCAACCTGGGAGTTTACCATTGACGTGTCATCCCTCGGGTCCGGAAGACACGGCTTCTTCGTTGAGGCCACCGACCTTGTCGGCCTGATGACAAGGCTGGACGGCACGTTCACGATAGATGCGGATGCTCCCTCATTGTATATCTACGGCGGGGATCCCGGATCGTTCCACATCGGGGATACGGTCTATCTCAACGGGACCATATCGGACAGGTCGGACATATCTCATCTAACCATCACCATCGGGGATGAAACCTGGAACATGACCGGGGAGATCCAGGACGGGGCCTTCAGCTTTTCCTGGAACACCTCCGATCTCACGGCCGGCAATTACTCTATAGAGATCATCGCACTGGACTCCATGGGAAACCAGGCCACACTCCGGTTCATGATGGAGGGGACCGTAAGGGTCGTTGAAGATGTAAGCAAAGATGAAGACATACAGGTGGATAAGGTCACCGACACGGGCCAGGATAACCTGATGATATTCATCCTGCTGGGCCTTCTGGTCCTCATGATGATCATCGGGGTGGCCCTGATCCTTGTCCTCAAGAGAAGACGGGACCAGCAGGCCGTGCCGATGCCTCCCCCGGGCATGTACCCGGCCCTTCCCCCTCAGCAGCAGTACGCAGTAGGGCCACAACCCGCGGTACAGGGGCTTCCCCCTGGACCGATGGTTTACCCAGGGGTAACGCCGCCACAGACATTACCTCCTGCAGACCCCACCCCGATGATAGAGCCTCAGGCCACGGAGCAGATGGTTGGCGATAACGCGCCTCCTGCGTACCCGGCAGTCACGGAACCGGTGGCAATCGAGGAGATCTTCGCTTTGCCACCCGAGGATCCAGCCAATATGACCGAACCGAATCCGCCTGAACACGAGGAGACCCAAACAGCACCCGCACAGCCTTTCGAGGGCTCCCTAACAGAGAGGACCCCTGAACCACCGGAGCCTCCCTTGCAGTCACCACCGGAGGCCGCCACTCCCAGGGCCCATAGTGAACCCTCTCCTACACCATAGGAACATGTAAGACCACAGGCTTCCAAATCCACAAAGTAGGATTTTCCTCGACAAACATCTTACACAACTACTTGAGATGGAATATTACTTCCCTTTGATATAAAAGGAGGAGCATAATTTGAAGTAGTCTGATCATTGTCAAATTCAATCCACATTTTTGCATAATTATAAGCCTCCTGAATTGAAACAATAATATTTCTAGTGTTAGTCTTTTTATATGGTATAAATACAATATGGGGAACAACTCCATTTCCATCAATAACCCATCCTTTCTCTAATAGATCATCAGCATTCAGTCCCCATTTAATATGTTTGATCATATTTGACGTTCCTCCTGAATATATGCTATTACTAGGGTCGCAATAACCAACAATTTTTTCATAATAAGACGATGAATTTCCCCTAATTCTTGATGACCATGATAAACCAGGAATTGATGAGGTTTGTCCAGAAGAACTACTTGTAACAATAATCCTATTATCATTTAATATATTATAATATGGTGAGACCAAATCACCCGAGTGGCATGCACCTACAATAACAGTTGAATATTTATTATTCAATGAGTCCAAATCATTTTTAAATAAAATGGCATCATAATTATTATTTAATGTATGTGAAGGATGTCCCGAAGCAACTTGATCAGATAGACAGAAAAAGAATTTACTTTTAGAATCTATTGTTGTGAATCCTCCGTGGCTATTTGATTCCCAATAAAAATAGTCATAATTATCTAGTTTCGGTACAATTCTAGTGTTAGTTAAAAAGGATGTCCCACTTCCTTTCGCACTGTATAATGTGAATTGACCACCTTGAGTCAATTTGGAAAATGTATTGCGAATGTTATCTACTATACAATCACCATCAATCCAAAAATCATTTTCATAGTGTTCTGGTTGATTCCAATTTGTAGATCCTGATGAATCTTGATATGTGTCGTCATTATCCAAATAAATAATATCATCATCATCATATCCTTGCTTAATCAGTACCTCCCTCATATCATAAGCTTCCAACTTGAAATGTCTTTCATCAAATGGGTAAAGTGAAGCTCCATTTGTAACACCTGCAACCAAGATAGCAAATCTAGAGTTGTGTTCAAATGGATCGAATTGATCTGAATGAAGTGATCGGATAATCTCATATTTATCAGACATTGAATCCCCATCAGTATCTTCCATTAAATTAAAAATACCCTTTCTAAGTCTGAAAGAATCCATTATTCCATAATATTGATTTTGATATTGACTTCCAGTATATCTTACGCCAATATAAATTGCACCAGTTGAAATTTGCCTTGTATACGTGTTGAAAGAATGTGTTGCGTCATTTGTGTTTTTATCTCCATAACCACTCTTTCCATCCAAGAAAATTAAAATTTCATCGAATTTAAACACACCCATTACATGATGCCAAGTATTATGACTACCCGCATCATTATAATCCCCTACTACCGGTAAAGTATGTATTGCCTGTATCCAATTTCCACCTGTTTCCTTTATTTTAAAATATGGCAATTTATCTGAATTCATACCAAGCTCCCATGAATTGAACTGTGAGACAAACACACATTGTCCTGATTGTGTAGAGTCTGGCTTTATCCAACAATCAACAGTGAACTCTCCTACGATGAAATCAACGTGAGAGGGATCGGGAGAGAGACTAACACGGACATGTGGATTGATTTGACTAGAAGAAAAACTCACACCTTTATTATATCTTCCACTATCAACAATAGTTGCTCCATTTATTAAAGAACCATCATTATCAAATCCAGTCCAATCAGTTGTGGGAATGGATAAGGAGCCATCGCCGTCTTCGAATTCGAATCTTACTATCTCAGGATTAATTACTTTCACATAATCACATATGCCAACCTGATCTATTTTCCCAGGAAAAGCTAGATTGACATCATGTTGATTTCTTCCAATGTAAAATTCATTATTATTATCGTAGGGGATATTTCTTCCATCCCAGGTAAAAATTGCAGTATTTTCAAGTTTCCCGTTAATAAATACATTAACTTCTCCATCTTTAAATGTACCTGAAACATAAGACCATTTATCCACAGGAACGGAAGATATTGAGATTACCCCACAATTCTGGTTTGGATTGATACCCCCCACTCCAAAGGTAATTTTTCGGTCCATCCCAATATTCAGAAAAAACGAATAATAACTGCTGGTGTAAGCTTTTGAAATAATATTTATATTGTCAGTTAGAGGATTCCAATCACTATTCGGTTTAATCCAAGCTTCAACAGATAATTCTTGAGGACCATTATTATTTGTTTCAGGATCATCAATTGTGGCATAATACCTATAATCTATGCACGAAAGATATCCGCCATATACTCCGTTCGAACCCCATGGATCTCCACCATCTGGATAGTGTAAAGTGGCATCGTTGTTATGCATGGTCTGATCAAGAGAATAACTACCGCCTTGTTCATCAAAATCGATGAAAATAAGTTGTCTTCCAATTGAATTCACATCATTTGCCCACTCATTATTTGAAGTGCCTTTGTCAATTCTAACCTCATCGATTAATCCGAAGAATTGGCCACATTCAGCATTTGGAGATAATGAATAATAAGAATAAGGATCTGCACCAATTGTGAAATATTTTTCTGTAGAAGGGGAAATGAAAAATGGCATATACGTATCTTCCAATATATTATCAATTTCTTTTCCATTAATATAAAAATAAATCCGTAATTGATTGTCTCCAAGAATAAGTCGAATATTTATTTTACTCCATTCATTATATTCAACAGTGGCTGTTGATGTGATTGCATATTTGTAATATAGGAAAGGAAAAGAGGTACCCGAACTAATTGGATATTCGAATTGTAATTTATTATCAGAATTTATTGTAATTCTATACCATCCCTCAACCTGTAGTGAATTCGGAAAAGTATAATCGTCCCAAAGATAATTTATTAGAACGCGTTTATTATAATGCTCAACATCATATGGCCAACACCGAAGTTCAAAATCATAATAATTATAAACACCATTACTTGATGGTGTATCAATTTCAAAGGAATCGTCACCAGGGATTCTAATGTAACGGCAATCCGAAGTTGAAGGATAATAATCTGAAGGTGGTTTCCAGAAATCTATTGCTCTTCCTTGAAGTGCTGTATGAGTTCTTCTTGGAATATCATGTTTATTATGTACAAAGTTAGAATCACTAAATTGCTCTGCTGGACCTGCATCCAAGTAACCATCATTTTGTTCATTGGTTAAATCATAAACCTTGTTGGTTACTCCATTAATGAGATCATCTACCCCATCACCGGAATAACTATACTCAGCTTCATATACCATATTTGAGGAAACTTGCTCATAATCTTCATCGAAGGGTAATGACAACACATTCGTTGACACATCACCTATTTGATGTTGATTAAATGCAATAATGGTTGAATCGTCGTCATTAGTTATCAATAATCCAAATAATCCGCTCCCAACAAGAGTTATTATAAGAACAATATTTGACATCTTATGTTTTATCAATTTCATTTTATTTTTCACGTAATTACCTCCATACAAATTACCGTTATTTAAAAAATATGTTTATGATATTTATATTAAGGCATTCAAATTATAATTTTATTTGATTAAGGGGGGTATCCATCTAACTCCCCAAGACATATAAATTCATTGATTTTCATAAATTTTATAAAAACTACAATATAATGATATTATATGCGATTATATGCCATTATCAGTTCGTATTTTGGGGAGCTAAGTGGATACCCCCCTTTTGATTATTTATATATCATTTATTTTTCTCTCCTCAATATTATTTGGAAAAGATGATAAAGGAACTCCATGATGACCAGAAAAGTAGTTTCTCATCCGGGTTCATTCCTCACCGATATGATCTTTGATCACATCTTCATCCAAGAATTCATTTTGATGGGATGGGGGGTTTTTTATCCTCCACATGTACAAAGCCACAAATAATATGATTACAAGGATCATTATCAAGCCCATCGATAACAGCGGTGAGATCTGCTCATCATCAGGTGACAGATCTATGGTTCTGATACTTGTTGTTCCATTCAAGTTTACTTCCAGTATAATAGAGTCAGAGAAGGATATCACTTTATAGCTTTCCAACTTCTCGAAATCCCCGATCCAGTTGAAGCTGCAGTATCTTGTTACATTGTTTCCATACTGGTCGATCACGATCGCTTCAACTATGTCAGAATCCTTTGAATGCTTCACCACCACATCTTTAATGATCGAAGACGGAATAAATATGATATTGATCTCCTTTGAAATGGATATCCCGAAATGATCGATCGATATGGTGAGCTTATCATCTACCCTTGCTGAAGAATTAAACTTAATGATACCGTTCGTTTGATTGAAATTTATTACATCCAGAACCTCTACTGTCCAATTATTCCATGAATGCAGATTCCCTTCAACATCCATCAGTTTCGGTCTCACCTCAATGGTGTGGTCCATGTAATTGATGTAATCATCATCCCGAGTAAATATTGATTCCATTTCAGGAAGAATATCAATTTCCTTTCTCAGGACCTTGTAAACATCCCTGTTTGAAACATTCACCTCGATCCAACTCTTACCAACCTCATTACCATTCAATTCAATTATATCTCCTTTCACGAATGAAGTGATCGAGCCTGAAGTTACATCGATATCGTAATCTGTTATTTTCTCTCCAAGTGAATTTCTGACTATAAATGGGATCGAATGGACCTTGTTGCTGAAAATAATATTTGGAATATCGATCTCCAGTGTCCTTGGACAGTTTTCCGATGATATTTGATACGAATAGGTTTTTGATCTGCCGTAGAGGTCAACTGTAATGTTGATATTTGAGTCACCTGGTTTCCTTCCTACGATCGATATTGAATTGGTGTTCATGATCTCAATTTCAATGTTATCCGATGAGCGACAATCAATGATGCTGTAATCATCCAGATCAACTGTTCCACTGTTGTCAAGAAGAAGAAATTGGAATATTGATGGTCTTCCAACTTCCACCCAGTTCATCTGTTCATCTGGCACAAGATCGCCGAGATCCTCTATTACAATGAAGGTTCTGTTAAGGATTATTGTTTCGTTGAATCTTGACGCTCTTACGATTAATTCAATATTGCCTGGGGCAGTTGGAATTATCTCGATATTTGAAATATTTTTTATAATTTCGCATGGCCCTTTTGTCTCCACATCAATTAAAAGAGCATCAACGGGATTGCCATTGATATCATCTACAATTATATCAATTTTTATTGTCTCATCTTGAAAGAAAATATCCCTTGATGTTTGGATCGTTCCATTGGATAAAAATGGGAGGACCTCGATCTCGATAACCTTGAATATCTGTGGCTGAAGGATCGAAATGTTGATCTTCAGGATTCCGGGTTTGGTGGCAAGAAGGTCAATAAGGGAATCGTTCTTTATCAAATTGGAATAGTCACCTTCAATTCTTACATTGAATTCATGGTTTTCCAATGACCAAGGTTTTCCATTTTCATCAAACGTACTTAACCTCAATAGAATGGTATTTCCAACAAATACTGGATTCAACGGGTACTGGACATCCAGGATCACTATTGGTTTATGAACCGAAATGGTAATGATCGAAGATATCTCTATCCCAAATATCGAAGCGATGATCGTAATATTATGTAAACCCAGTTCGAGTGGTTTTACCATGAATGAACCATTTGCGATTTCATCGATCTCAATGATCTCTGAATTATAGGTCAAATCATACTGACACATATTCGATATGTCCGTACCGTTAAATGCTTTTACAAAAGTATCGATCTTTGTAAGCTCTCCTAATGGTAGTTGAGTATTATTCACCAAGATCTCTTCCGGTAAACTGCTGTAAGGAACAAGATGCAATACGGTTCCATCCGATTGAGACAATTCCTTTCCCTGATAACTGAAATCGAAGAAAACCTGGTAGTGACCTTCAATGAATTCTTCAGGAACCGTCCAGATCAATTCGTAGGTCTCTTCATCACCAATGGCAATGCTACCCAAATGATGCAGATTCGATCCATGTTCTAATTTTATATCTATTGAATTATCCTCAAACAGGCTACTGGTCGAGATATTGAATCTCACCTCCTCGCCACTGAAAAGGTAATCTCCTTTCTCAGGTTCATTCAGGGTGACAAAAGATGTCAGATCCTCATCATTGTGAATAAAATAAGGTCCGGTTACTGCTTCGGATTCTCCGGAGATCAACCTGAAATAAACATCATTTGATGGTATATTTGGAATGATCAGATCCTTCCACCATCTTGTTAATCCGGTTTCAAGAGTGAAGAAGGGTCCTTCGATGCCGGTGTAAGAGATTGATAGATCGAACTCATCGATCATAGCTCCAGGGTTCTCTGAAGTCGTCAAGGTCCACTCGAAATGTTGGATTGACCCTCCTCGTAAATGTGTAGATATTGGTTTTTCTGTAAAAAGTAATTCTTCTTTTTCGGTTTGATTATTGAAAAAACAAATTATTCCACTCACGTAGTCTTTTGTTATTGGTGGATGTTAGAAATATGAAAAGATCAGATCTTTATCCCCGTCCAGATCAATATCGACGAGATAGGTGCTTTTAGGATATCCAGCAACAATTGAGCCTTGCTTGACCAGATTCCAGGTCCAGTCACCATTCCCAAATGCAACCCAAATCGTGTTTGTATAATTGATTGTATTATCACGATCATCATAATTTGCCTTTTTCTCGATCATTACAAGATCTACATTGCCATCTCCGTTAATATCCTCGAAAATATCATTTGTTTGGGGATTTCTAGTTAGGTAAGAAAATTCATCAGGAACATCTCTCTTGATCCAATTAATTCCACGATCATTTTCAAAAAGATAATGAGCAATATCATTTCCTTCATATGTCTTTTTTGTAGTAAGAACCATATCAAGATCATTATCATTATCAATGTCAGCAACTACGATGTTCCTTCCTTCTTCATATGTTGGGAAATTCATTGAGAAATCTGTCCAGTTTCCCTTTCCATCGGATATCCAATTATAATACTGGCATGGTTCTCTTACCATAATTGAGCCACCGTTTCCGGTAGCTGAGCAAATATCCATCCAACCATCATTATTCAGATCGAATAGACCATGCTGTTGGGTTCGGATCTTGGGTGAATGATCCGGATCAGCATTATCATATTTGGGCAATCCCTCATCCCACCCTTCAAAAACAAATGTTCCATTTCCCCTATTCAGGGATGTATGGAGTCCATCCCAGTTAAAGGTGTCACTTTTCACAGTGAAGTCATATCTTCCATCCGCATTCAGGTCGCCTACCTTGAATCCGTGTATCTTATCTTCGTTTGGAACACTGAAGTTCCAATTCTCAAACGTTAGATTATTTTCACTGTTGTTAATAAAAAATCCGTTCCCACGCCAACCTCCATCTATCACCAACACCTGAATTGAGATCATATCCGGATATTCATCGCCATCTAGGTTCATCCTTGTCAATCCACCGCTGAAATTCATTGGTTTGTAGGAGTGATTAAAACCACCACTTTCATTATATTCAAAGGAGTGCAATCCTCTCATGAAATTGTCCCCTTCTGCCATATGTTTATCCTTAGTGCCGGTTACTATCTCGGGATAATTATTCTCGTTTAGATCAACGAAACATAATTCATAGGGCCAGAGAGCATTTTCGATGAGGTCTTCATCGGTTACAACATTGATAGGATCAGTGAAATAAAGATGATTATTTGTGATCATTAATTCTTCGTTATTTAATTGATCTGTTATACCAAGACATGAAAATATTTGAAATGGGTTCAATATTAATACTGATATTGTAATGATCCCTGAAAGTTTTAATCGGGAATTCATAATCATCATACCTTACTAATAATAGAAGACTGGATATTATAACATATCCAGTCTTCATCTATACATATTACGGTTGCCTATAATATATCACACTTCCGCTCCAAGTAGGTTCTGTACTGGATCCCACAACAATATTGTATAAATTATGTGTGTAGGCGGTATAATATTCATCACTTTCTCCAATTGTTATTATCACAGTATATGATGTTGCTACATATCTCAAATCACCACCGTACAATCCAGTTGTGTCAACATTATAGGTTATTGGATTTATTAGAGTCAACACACCCAAGGGGGTGATTCCGAGCTTTCTTGATCTGATCTCAGATGCCCCCACCCCCCATTCATTTACATCTACATCCCAGATCACATATATCCCTCCTGGGTGGTTAATAGCATCGTCGCCATCTCCAATACCACTATCTATAGCAACACCTCTTAATTGTGGTGATGTAGTACCCATAGAACCGACATTAACTTCCAATCCCCAAGTTGCTCCAAGGTTAATACTGGCCTTTGCTGAGATAAAATTATCATGAATACCAAGTTTCTGTCCGACCACAACAGTTTCCCATCTCCAATTATATGGATATGTGTCTTCTTCATATCCCCATATGGTGATATCAGGATAATAATAGGAATTCTGTGCAGGGAATATTAGATCTCCCATTCCAATTGGGTAATTTGAAGGGGAAAGGGATTGTCCTAAAAAGGGTAAATATTTAAAACGGGTTTCAGTTGTTGTTCCTTGGCCGCGATATCTACAATCATATGTCAAAACCACATGCTCTGCATTTCCACTGCCAATTTCATTATCATCGTTATATGGGGCTCCAGCGTCTATCGATGGGTGTCTAAGGTCAACACCATCGGCCACTGCAATAGCAGATACTCCTCCCCAAATGGTGCTTTCAAAATCACCTTCATTTTCCCAATACATATTGCACATCTGGATTTCCCAATGTGTAGATCCCTGTGAACCAACATATGCCTCCCACACAAAGTGCAACCTCATAAGATCATATGCCGTATTACCACCATCAACACTGGCACAATCAGTCAATGAGCCTGCGACCCGGGGATAATTATAGAGATTCTGATTTTGCTGTAGTATTCTTGTTCAATACCAAGCACTATTAAAGTTTGAGAAATGAACCGCTTTGGTATAGATGGTTGACGGACTGTTAATGGGATTAATTGTCTCCTGCCAGACAACAAACACTATCTTGCCATTCCCCTCCCCTGGAATATCTATCATTTTCACATCTGGATACCATTGGTCGGTTGTACTTTTTGAGATACAAAGATGACCTCCCCATGTTACTCCGTTATCGGTTGATCGGATTAACTGAACATTATATATTACCGATCCTTGAAAACTTATTTTTTGGGTTGTTACCGCAACAATATCATCACCGATGGAATCAATCGATGCATGTCTTGCATATACTGGATATGCGCCTTCACAATGATATCCGCTAATAGCCTGTTCATTTGATGCCGCATTAGCAAAATTTGGAAATAGGAATAAAAATCCAATTCCAAATACCAATGCGAACAGCTTGATGTCTCTCCATAATCTCACGAATTTGATGGAATTTATAATGCTGGGATAAAGAAATATCAAATAGCACATCTGAAATAGGAACAACAAATCATCTGGATAAGTCTATTCCTATTTCAGATGTGTCATTAATCACTGAAATGGAGAAATATCAAGAACAGTCCAACTTTTTTTACATTCATTTATTTCTCACCTCCCTGACGAAGGGATTATTAATGAAATTTGGATTATTTAAACCCTCTATGATAAATTATAAAAATATTTGATCACTGGAGTTTTGAGAGCTCAATGACACTACAACATAACAATTCATCTTTGTAACATTGTCATGATAAGTATTCTCCTCTGGATACAATCATATGTTGTCACCTTATTGATTTTAATCTTCTTGGTGTTGATCCTTAAAGAAAAAGGGTGACACATGTCTTTGTTTTTCACAACGAACAGACCATCTATTGGCCCAACAAAGGTTATCTACCAATTCGGCGATAATCCCCCGGAATTCCGCCTCGGGGGAAATGGGTACAAGATGCCTTTACCACCTGGACGGACGATATGATGTAAATGGAGGGTAATGATGTTCCAGGAGAAAGAGCAGTTCCTAAGTAGAAATGAGATAGAGCAGGTACAGCTTGAGAAGCTGAAGAAACAGGTCAAACACGCATACGATAACGTTCCGATGTACAAGAGGAAATTCGATGATCTGGGCCTGAGGCCGGAGGATATCAAGACGCTCAAGGATGTGGCAAAGGTCCCCTTCACCGTCAAGAACGATCTGAGGGACCATTATCCCTACGGCATACTGGCCGTCCCCCTTGACGAGGTGAACAGGATACACGCCTCCTCGGGAACAACGGGGGTACCCACCGTGGTATCATACACGGAGCAGGACCTGAACACCTGGTCGGACCTCATGGCAAGGTGTTACTCCTGTGCCGGCGCGGATGATAGGGATATCATCCAGAACGCCTACGGCTACGGCCTGTTCACCGGCGGCCTTGGTTTCCATATGGGCGCGGAGAGATTAAGGGCCATGGTGGTCCCCACTGCAACAGGGAATACGAAGAGGCAGATCAGGATGATGAAGGATATGAAGACCACGGTCCTCTGCTGTACGCCGTCCTATGCCCTCTACCTAATCGAGGCATTGGAGGAGGAGGGGGTGGATCCAGAGGAGCTGAGCATCAAGATAGGTATGTTCGGTGCCGAACCGTGGTCCGACGAGACCAGAAAACACATCGAGAAGAGCCTGCATATCAAGGCCCAGGACCTTTACGGGATGTCGGAACTGTACGGCCCGGGTGTGGCCGTCGAGTGTCCGGAGCAGGATGGACTTCACATCTGGACGGATGAGTTCCTTGTGGAGACCATAGATCCGGATACGGGGGATGTCCTTCCCGAGGGGGAGAAGGGGGAGATAGTGTTCACCATGCTCACCAGGCAGGCCATGCCCCTCCTTAGATACAGGACCAGGGACCTTGCGGTGATAAACTGGGAGAAGTGCAAATGCGGTAGATCTCATCCCAGGATCATGAGGATCAAGGGAAGGACCGACGACATGCTCATCGTGGGCGGGGTCAACGTCTTCCCATCGCAGATCGAGGACATACTCGTGGGCATAGAGGAGCTGGGCGAGCAGTTCCAGATAATCCTGGAGACGGCCAAACTGGATCACCTCTACGTGCAGGTCGAGGTGTCCCCCCAGTTCTGGGGTAAGGTGGACCTTTCGGAGCTTTCGGCCAAGGTGGGCAAGAGCCTGCAGGAGTCCCTGACGCTCAGGGCCCGTGTAGAGCTTCTCGAGCCGGGTACGATCCCAAGGACCCAGGGGAAGGCCAAGAAGGTCATCGACAAGAGGAAGGTCATATAAGCTGAGCAGGATACATCGTTGAGGCATGGGGCGCTGGCCCCATGCCTTTCATTGGACGATGTGAGATTCAAGGGGATAATAATTTAAATATGGAATACCAGAAGGGTATGGCAGGTATCACCAGGAGGGATGTCCTTGATAGGTCTTTGGAAAAAGCTGACGATATCACTGGTGACCGTCGTTCTTCTCACGGACGGATCGTTATTCGGATCGGGCTTGAGGGAGGATCCTTATCAGGAGGCCCGTATCCATGTCTCATTGGAACTTGAGTTCGATCCAACCTCACTGGAATTCCTGACCGTGGATGGATACCACGCCATCACGGCCGACGGATTCTCGATGCCGATGTCATCGGGCGAGGCCGCACTTCCTGCCAGGTACATCGACATATTGGTACCCCATGATGCGGAGAATATAGTGATCAGCATACCCGAGAT
>JAUVLN010000235.1 GCA_030600725.1 Thermoplasmatota archaeon
ATCATGGTGATAGAACCCGACGGACTGGCTGTTATGGGCCCCTCGGTCGACGATATGTGATCATATTGGGGCCAAGTGTACACTGCTATCGTGTCGTTATCTGACCCTGGTCGGATCCGGTACTAACTTACTGATCCCCACTATACGTCCTCTCCCATCTCCGAGAGGAGGTCAGAGAGGGATTTTCCCGCGTCGGAGCTCTCTTTATGTTCAAGCTCCTCACTGGGTATGTGCTGGGATCCGCCCGTTTCCACCGCGATCGTCTCCTTGGCAACCAGGTTCATCCAGTCATCCTCCGACCCCTCATCCACAAGCTGTGGTGTAAACTCCTCCAGATCCTCTTCACCCTCCGGGGCCTCCTCCGGTTCCACCGCTCCCTCGATCACCCCGTCTATCTTTTCCTCCTCGTCCAGGGATCTTCTCAAGCCCTTTGGTTGTGGAGCGGCCATCGTGTCAATACCCAACTCCGACTCCAGATCCTCTATCGAGCCGTATCCGTACTTGGTCTTATCCTCCGGCTTCTTCCTGAGAACGAAGAAATATACTGCTGCAATGCCCACGATCATCAATACCGCAACGATTGTAATGCCAATTATCCTTGTAACGGTATCATCCTCTTCTTCCTCACCATTTTGGTCCTCTTCAGTGGGAGTAATATTCAGTTTGATCTCCAAACTCCTTGTGATCCCCATCGTTGTATTGAAGTGGAATATCAAGGTATAGATTCCGGGCGTCGCCTCGGGGGACACCATGATGTCTGCGGTCAATTCCCGGATGCTTCCAATACTGATCATCTCCCATCCGTCCTTCACACTGACATCTGGATCCCATGATGCTGTCACCCCACCCACAAGGTTGGAAACGACCTCCTTGATCTCTGCGACTTCCTGGCCATCGTTTGTAATATAGAACTGAACAACCGAAGCCTTACCCTGCGGTATCTTGAGGCTGTTGGTGTCCGATCTCACCGATATCGCATAGTTATCCTCGTCGTTAATGGTAAATGAGTATACCCCACTTGTACAGTTCCCGACCCAGACCTCCCTGGCCCTGGGGATAACGGTCCAGTAATAGGTACCAAAGGTCACACCTGTAGGTAAAAGCTCAAGCTCCCTGGTTGAGGTCCATAAGGCTTCCGGGTCCCTGTTCAACACAAGTTCCTCATCCTTGTCGATATATACATCATAGGTCACATCGGATGGAAGGAAGAATATAACAGACCAGTTGAGCTTCACATCCTCGGCTTTCTCGAACTGGGCCCCGTTAGGCGGGGCAATGAGTTCTACGTCGGGATACCTAAGGGACGTATCCACCATGATGTTGTATATCTCCGAATATTTCTCCGTCCCGGCACCATCTCTTGCCTTAAGTTGAAAGTAGTTATCCGCCCCCTCCGATAACCCCTTCAGGTTCTCGGTGAATATGAAGGTCTCCTCCTCCTCTGTTGTGTAATATTCCTGTACCCATTTCCAGGCATTGCTTCCCAGCCAATCCTCCCGGTCGTTCAAACCGAGGCTCGTGTACCTGTAATATATGGAGCCCGACCTCAGTAGGGAGCCCACGAAATCGGTGATATTCACCGTCACGTCGATCTCATTGTAGGGCATCCAATCAGCAAATGAGGGGGAGATCACCTGGAACTGGATCGTCTCCATATCCACAAGCAAGGTCGAGTTTCCGGAAAGGCCCAGATTCCCCACCTTGTCCTCTGCCCATACGAAGATGGTGTGAGTCCCCTTCCCGGGAAGCATCAACTCGAACTGGGTCTTATTGATCGGGGTCCCGTTCCTTGTCCCTGCCCCATCCGTATAAGCCCAGTAATATGTACTGATCCCGGAACCGCCGCTGTCCAGGGACCCCTGCCATGTCACGAACACCTGCGTCTCGTTGTCGTACCTGGCCCTTGAATCCTCGAAGCTGTCCGCATGAATGGTGACCAATCCAGGTGCGGATGGTGATGTTCCATCGGTATTGATAACGTAATGGAGGTCAGTGAGGTCGTTCTCCTGAGGGATCCCCGTGATGTTGATCGTATAATCCACATCGTTTTGGGAATTCAACGGGGTCCTTATGGAGAAATTGATCATCTCATCCGGCGTCAAGTTCCTGGATATCATCTCACCCTCATCGCTCCATAGGTTCAATGTGAAGGTGTCAACGGCGGGATAGACCGAATCTCCTCCGGTATAGACGATCCTTGGACCCGAAAATGTGATCAGCTCGTCGCACTGGGTCCATGATCCGTTCTCCAGCATCCCCTGAACCTCGGATATGACAAGGAGCTCACCCTCGTGGGTGAGTTTGTTCCTCACCCTCAGGAAATCATGTATTGTTATGGAATCACCCAGTATATTATCGCCTATTGCCTCGACCTTGAAAAGACGATTGTAATAGCTGGATGGTGTCGACCAGTTCCAGTGGAACATAAGTGTGAACTCCACCAGAGCGGTTTTCCCTTCCCATGTCACAGTTGATTCCAGAACGTCAACATAGTCTCCCTTATCGACGATCGTCCAGGCCTCCCCGATGTTATCATAGGTCAAGCGGAGGCTTCCGCGATTGTGTTTGAGCTCGATCTTGATCGTTCCCAGATCGCTGGGAGCGTCCACCGTTTTCACCTTTGCGGAGAAGGTGTAGGGCCTGAGCATCGCATAGGCGATATTGTTATCCGATTCCGGATCGGTGAAAACCACCTCCTGGACGGATAATCTGACCGGAACTCCAATCTTCCATACACCATGTCTGCTTCCACCGAACACCCAAAGATCCCTTGTCTCGGTATCGAAATAGGCTGCATGCCCATTGAGGTTCCCGTGATTGGGTACCTGATACAGGTTGACGGTACATGAGCCCTCAAGGATCCTGTAGCTCTTGAGATCGTCATCGGAACCGCCTGAGATCAGGATCTCACGGGTCAGAGGGTCGTAGCAGAGTTTGGCATAAGCTCTTGAGGAAGGACCTAAGTCACATGGCATCTCCGTCCACTTCCTGTTTGTGAAATTGAACTTCCACATATCGTTATCGTAATCCGGACTGGTCGCCTTCTCGTGCCAGCCTCCGAAGAGGTACAGCTCGTTCATGTCCGTATCCATGACACACCCGCTCCCCCACCTTCCACCGGGTGTCGGTGAGAGTCCAAGGAACTTGTTGAACATCTTGCTTGCCGGATCGAAGGCGTACATATCATCGTAGACGGTCATATCTGAAGAGGAAGACGCCGGGTGATAGCAACCTCCGTAGAAATATATCAAACTGTCCTGCTCGTTATAGACCATTTCAAAACCGTACCTCTCACCTGGCCCGGCAGCTTCATATACCTTGGTCCATGCATATGTGTTCAGATCTATCTTCCAGAAATCCGCAAGGGAATTATATGTCGGATTCGACATGGTACCGCCCCTGTAATACCCACCGTACATGTAGACCGCGTTCTCCCCAGGCACATAACACATTCCTGCATCACTCCTGGAATGAGGGTCTTCGGGTGCTGAATTCCATATGGGGCCAACCCACTTTTGGGTGGCCAGGTCGAAATAATAAAGGTAAGCGGTTGTGTTGCCTCCACCATAACCAGAGTTGACATTGGGACCGATATAATACAACCTGTTCCTATCCCTGTCATGGGCGAAGATCCCGTTGTCCCTTGACGGACTTTTCACATGGTTCTCAAATGTGGACCACTCGAGTGTCGCCATATCCAGATAGGCTATGCTCCTTTGTCTGGAACTGGTACTTCCTCCGAATATCACGTACCGGTCATCCACGCTTGAATATGCTCTTGCATATCTGTAACGCCCGGAGATAGAATTGCCAAGATCCGCAACCGACCACTCACCGGAAACCGTATTGTAGGACCACAGCCGTTCGTCCCTGCTCGATCCGTTCAATCCGCCCCAGATGTAAAGAGTCCTGTCCGCCGGCCTGATGAATATCTTGGATTCACCCTTCGCCCCCAT
>JAUVLN010000074.1 GCA_030600725.1 Thermoplasmatota archaeon
CCGGACGCGAGCCATCCCGATTTCCGATTCAGGTTCGTTACCGAGAGCACGGGCGACAATTTCGGTAACGGGCCCGGTGTTTTCTCCCTTGATGACATATATCTTTCACACACCACCCCTTCATTCTGGCTTGAGGGAATCAATACCTCCTGGTCGTTGGGCCATATGGAGGGCGGGAACATCTCCATTATGGTCAACTGCACCTCTCTTCCGGTCGGCAACCACTCCACATACATCTCATTGATCTCGAACGATGATGACGGTTTCCACAGCATCCCTTTGGACCTGGAGGTCAGGGAGAACGTAACACCTATGGCCAATGCGGGGGTAGGCATGGTGATCGATCAGCACGAGGAGGCGCTCTTCAATGGCTCCGGATCGGCCGACAACGTGGGGGTGGTCAACTGGACATGGTATCTGGACGATGGGATCAAGAGCCTCACTCTGTACGGTTCCGAGGTGTCCCACATCTTCCACGAGGCTGGTGGATATGAGGTCCGTCTCACCGTCCGCGATCGCGCATGGAACGTGGACACGGATGTCATCCAGATCATTGTGAACGATATCACGGACCCCATCGCCAATGCGGGAAGGAACATCTCCGTGGACCAGCACGAGGAGGTAACCCTGAATGGGTCCTCCTCCCGGGACAACGTGGGTGTAACGAACTGGACCTGGTCGATAGATACCCACGAGGAGATCGTGGTTCTGTATGGTTGCCTGACACGCCATGTTTTCCACAAAGCAGGTGAACACATCGTCAACCTGACTGTGAAGGATGGAATGAACAACCTCGGGTACGACATGATGACCGTGAAGGTAAACGACACCACGGAACCCACCACAGGCCCCATCAGCTCCATTTCCGCAGACCAACATGAGCTGTTTCTTCTTGATGGGACCAATGCTTCAGACAATGTGGAAGTCATCAACTGGACATGGGATATAGAGGGGGAGAGCACCCTCCTCTACGGGGAGGAGGCTAGCCACATTATCCACGAGGCGGGCAGCTATCCCGCCAGATTGAACATCTCGGATGGCGAGGGAAACAGATGTGTATCTTCTTTCTTGATCCTCATCAGGGATATCACCCTCCCCGATGTAGGTGAATGGAAAGATATGGAACTGGAGCAGGGGGGCACCCTTTCACTGAACGGCACAATATGCACGGATAACGTTGGGATCGTCAACTGGACCTGGCACATATCCTTAAATGGCGAGAACCTCACCTGTTATGGTCCGGAGCTTGAGATGAATATGTACCGTGCAGGTACATGCTTTATCACATTGACCGTCAAGGACGCTGCCGGAAACTGTGCCAACGCCACGTTCAAGGTGCGGGTCCTTGATACTGAATCACCCATTGCTGTTATCGATGGGGACATCGACATCGAACAGCACCAGAACCTGATACTGGACGGATCCGGATCCACAGACAACGTGGGAGTCTCCAATTACAGCTGGAACGTTTCAGGAGAGGAGGTTCGGATCAACATATCGGGACATTTGCTGAACATCACCATGGACCACGCCGGGGATCATATCGTCACCCTGACCGTGAAGGACATCAGGGGAAATACGGGAGAACATAGTATAATTGTCCATATCATAGACATCACCAAACCCATACTTGATCTCGGGCCTGACATGGATGTTCATGTTAACGATACCATACATCTTTTTGTGAACTTTTCATTCGATAACGTGGGTATTGCCAACCATACCTGGTCGATCCACACCGATACGGGCCTCATAGATCTCTATGGCCCTGAACCCAACCTGACGATAGGCCTGTCCGGCGTTTATGAGTTGAAACTGACCGTGACCGACCACGAGGGGAACACTGCAGTGGATACCCTGCTTATCTATGTCCACGATCAGAAGGGGAGCGTGACGGATGATGATGATACGCCCACGGATGACGAAGGGGGTGAAGACGAGATGAACGATGATAGGACCTCGTATCGGTCTATCACGCTTCTGATCATTCTGGCCCTATTGCTTATCATACTGCTGATCGTTATCTTCTTTATGATAAAAAGGTCCGGAAGTGAAGAAGATGAGATAATGAGCTGGGAGGGCTGGGAAGAGTGAATCGGAACCTTGAAACCACGATATGATCTGCTCCGGTGGTATGAAAAAATTACGGGGGGCGTCTCCACCCCCCATGGTCTCTCAGCTTTGGTGGTCTCACTCGACCATGCCCAATGGGGCCTCGTAGTCATCGTCGTCCTCGACCTCGTACTCCTCCGTGGGGTCGTACTCCTCCTCTTCCTCCTCCTCCTCACCGTACTCATCCTCGGGGACCTCCTCCTCGAAGGCGGACCCGCACTCCGGGCACTCCAGTGCGTCTCCTGAGAGGTTGGCACCGCACTCCGGACACTCGAACAGGTCCTCTTCGAACTCCGAACCGCAGTTGGGGCAGTCCGACTCGTCCGCTTCAACAACATATCCGCAGGTGGGACAAAGGAACTCACCCTCCATGGGCTCGCCGAACTCCTCGTGCTGGCGGCCGCGACCACCTCCGAACCTCATGCGGCGGGTATCCTCCTCCGGCTCCTCCTTCTTGTTCATCATCAGCCAGATCACCCAGAAGAGGAATATTATCACCACGGCGATGATGAGGAAGTATACCCATATGGGCACCTTATTATCATCCTCATCCGATACGCTCTCGACCTCCATCAATATGGCCCCCAAGTCTTCGGTATGGCCCGGAACCATCGAGAAGGTCTTCAGTATGTCCTTGTAACCATCCACCTCTATCAGGAGCTCGTAGTCACCCTCGGTGATCTTGTTCTCGTACCTGAATTCACCGGTTGCCTGCAGCGGTATGGGTACGCCTTCTGTTGCGCCCACCTCTGTCAGGGTGATGTCCACCAGATATGAGGGAAAGGCGTTCCCGTTCTCATCCTTGACGAAACCCTGAATGCTCCCTGCGGTCACCATTGGTGCGGTGTTGAACACCCAGGAATCCCCGATGAAATCCTTGTACTCATCCAGAGGCCCTATTGTTTCCTCCACCATGACCGTATATGTGGTGCTGTACTCCAGCGGATAGGTGGGAGAGAGAATGGCAGTATAGTCGGACGCGGAGTACTCGACGGTTGCAAGGACCCTCACGCTTCCTCTCATGAGATAGAAGGTATCCTCGTCTATAGTATCCCCATCCATAGGCTCCGGGAAGATCACCCTTACATCGGTGTCCACCGGGATCTCGCTTCCTCCTGCCGTGGGATACCTCTCCTCCACACCGATCGTGACCACTCCGCTCTCGGTTGTGAAGTTGGAATAGAACGGTCCGCTGAAGTAATTGGAGTTCACATCCGTGATGAGAGAGGTCACCTCCACCCTGTAATCCACACCGTTTGCCAGGAGGTACATGGAAGACATTGTCACGATGGTGTTGTCATCGGAGAATGAGTACTCAACGGATACAATGGTCCCGTTCTGCATGTTCCTCAGCATCAGCGTCTCCGGACCCACGGATGTCGGGTCCAGGGGCCTTGAGAACGTAACAGTGATGTCGTCGCCGATGGCGAAACCGGGCTCCCCCTCGGGCGGGTCAACGGAGACCGTGAAGGCCATCTCACCAAGTTCCATGTCAAGCTCGTTCCACTTCATCGGTATCAGCTGAATATCAGTATACTGGCCGTCCGCATAGCCGGTAAGCGTTACCATCATATCGTAGGTCCCTGCCACGAGGTCCGGGAATTCGTAAAGCCCGGTATCATCGGTGGTTGTGGTATCCATGCCGCCTCCCACAAGGGATGCCGTCACGGTCGCTCCCTCCGCGGGAAGCTCGTCCGGGAGACTTACGGCCCCCATGAGCCCGCAGTTGTTGGTGGGCGTCAAGGTAGCGTTGAACATCAGTGTCTCCCCCGCAGCTACGGTGATAAACTCATCATAGGGCATTACCCAGGCCTTGGAGAAGTTCAGACTATATGACCCTTCCTCCAAGTCATATATCGCATAATATCCAGTCTCATTCGTCATGGCAAGGGCCGAGAAATTCCCCTTCGTTGCATCAACTATGACGCCGATCAAGGGGGTGCCGCCGGTTGTGTTGACATATCCCTCGACGGAAGGGTTCCACAGTACATCGAATTCCACGATATCGACGTTGTTCTCAAGGTCGTACGTGTCGTAGGTGACGTTGAACACGGCCCTGTGGGGCCCGCTTGACGAGACGACCCACGTGTCGAACCCGGATACGAAGAAGTAATCGCCCGGCTGCTTCTGCGAGCTCAGGCTGAAGCTGTCGAGGAGGTCGTTGTAGACCCTCGTATCAGCCGCGACATCGTAAATGCTCAGATTGACCATGATGGGGTTGGCCCAGTTTGGCTTGTTCCCGAGGTAGGTGACATTCGCAAGAGGCGTCAACACATCTCCTTTCAAGATCTCCGCGCCCGGATCTATGAAAGCGTTCTCTATGGAGAGGTCCTCTACATCCATGAAGATGAAGGTATCATCAAAGGAGGTGAAGTTACCCGAGAGGTTTGCCTCCACGAGGATATCGAAGATGTCCTCCTCGAAGAGTATATCGCCAATATCAATGGTCCTCTGGCCCTCTGCGTCGATCAGTGTGGGCGCTGGCGTCGTGTATATGTACTCCTCGTAGAGGGTGGCGTTCCCATCGTATGCGACCTGCACATGGAACTCAATGATCCCGTGATATGATTCGTTCCCCACATTGTCCAGGGTGGCAAACAGCGTGTGGGTTCCCACCTCGTACTCCCCTCCTGGGCCCACATCACCGTTGATGATAAGCCCGGTCAAACTAACATCTGCCTCCCTCGTGGGCTCTCCTTCGGCCCAAAAGGGGAGGGCGGTCAGCATAAGCATCACTACAAATATCAACCCCAAGGTCTTTCTCATATCCTTTGCCTCCCAATAGAATGGTCTCCACATATCCTAGTTAACCCTTCTAAGATCCCCAGCGCGCCAACAGCACGCCTAGTCGGTCAAGATAATAGAGCTACCATTATTTATTAGGTTTCCTAGTGTAATATTGGAAAACCGGACGATCCAGGAGCCACCGGGGCTTGGAAAAGCGTATATTTCGCCCCGTATAACCCCGTTTTCGGGGAGAAACAGCCTTATCCCACCTTAACATAAGGGGTTCATGCACCAAGTGATGCCCATAGACATGGAGAAGGACCTTCTCGAGGCGAACAGGAAGCTGGCCGCGGAGAACCACGATCTGCTGAGCGGATCAGGCGTCAGGTCCTTCGACCTGATGGGTTCGATCGGCTCGGGTAAGACCCTCCTGATCCAGCGGCTCTGCGAGTCCCTGGGGCAAAAGGGGATCAGATGCGGGGCGGTGCTCGGTGACGTCATGGGAGATGACGATTACAGACGGATCAGCGCCATGGGCATACCCGCCGTCAACCTCAACACCGGAAAGGAGTGCCACCTGGATGCGCACCTGACCGAACACGCCCTGGAAGGGATCGACCTTGGGTCTATCGACGTTCTCTTCATCGAGAACGTGGGAAACCTCGTTTGTCCCGCCGATTTCCCACTCGGCACCGATAGCAGGATCGTCATCATATCCGTCACAGAGGGGGACGACATGGTGAGAAAACATCCCCTGATTTTCAAGGAGGCGGAGATAATAGTCATCAACAAGTCCGACCTGGCCTCGATAATGGAGGTGGATGTGAATGTCCTTGTCTCCGATGCGAGGACCGTCAAACCCAATGCGGAGGTGGTGATCACGAATGCAAAAACGGGAGAGGGGGTGCAGGATCTGATAAGGGCGCTCGGGATCTGAAGGGAGAACGATATGTGGCTTATCCATATCACTGGTGTCGTGCAGGGGGTCGGCTTCCGACCATCGGTCAAGCGGGCAGCGGACAGGATGGGATGCCGGGGATTCATAAGGAACGATGGATCACACGTTACCATAGGGGTCGATGCCGACGCTTCGACGTTTCTCAGCGGGGTCCGGGAGGAGCTGGGCCCCATGGCCAGTATCGAAGGTGTTGATTCCAGTGAGATGGATTGGGCAGACCTGAATATGGAGGAGCCGGCCGGATTCAGCATAACTCCATCTAGGGAGGGCAGCATGGATTCATCCCTCCCCCCGGATACGGCGATGTGCCGGGTCTGCCAGGGCGAGATGTTCGACCCGGATGACAGGAGGTACAGGTTCCCCTTCACGAACTGCACGGACTGCGGGGCCAGATACACCGCGATCCTATCGCTGCCCTACGACAGGGAGAGGACGACAATGGAGCCTTTTGACCTGTGCACCGGCTGCTTGGACGAATACACCAACCCCACCTTCAGAAGGTTCCACGCGCAGACCATATCGTGCGGAAAGGACGGACCGATCTACACGTACCTGGGAAGGGACATGAAGGAAAGTGCCTCCGGATGGGATGCATTCCTTGGCGCAGCCAGAGAGATAAGGAGAGGCGGAAGGATCATAATGAAGGGGTGGGGGGGCATGCACATATGCTGTGCGCCATCCGAGCTTGAGGGGCTCCGGGAGTGGTACGGTAGGCCGTACAAACCCTTTGCCCTGATGGTCCGGGACCTTGAAACGGCCGACTCGATCGTGAGGTTATCCATGGAGGGGCGCAGGATCCTCTCATCACCTGCGCGGCCCATCGTTCTGATGGAGAAACGGCACGATGCGCCCGAATGGGCACGGAAGGGTCTGGACCTCGCCTCACCCGGACTTTGCAATGTTGGAATATACCTCCCATATTCGGGCGGACACCACCTGCTCTTCTCCGCGCTCTCCGAGGTCGGTTTCGCCCGGCCGTGGGTGGTGATGACATCCGGAAACCTTCCGGGAGAGCCCATGGCCCTTACACTGGATGCCATATCCGATTTGGATGCGGACGGCTACCTCGTTCATAATAGAGAGATCTCGGCAAGATGCGATGATTCCGTCGTGGTCCCGCACCCCCCGGCCGGCTCCGCGGTCCGCAGGCCGGGGCCGTTTGATATGCTCTCCTTCCCGATCAGAAAGGCCAGGGGCCTCATCCCCGACCCCCTGGACATCCCGTTTACTGGAAGGGTCATGGCCCTGGGAGCCGAGAGGAACGTCTCCCTCTCCGTCACCAAGAGGGGGCGGATCTTCACGAGCCCGTATATAGGAAATACCAGACACCCATCGGTAATGGATTACCTCAGAGAAAGCAAAAGCAGGATGAGGTACCTCTTCGGAGTGGGCGACATAGAAGCGGTCGGGGTCGACCTCCATCCGAGATATAACACGGGAAGGTACGGATCGGAGGTCGCGAAGGAGGAGGGGGTGGATCTTGTAAAGATCCAGCATCACCACGCACATGGGGCATCCCTTCTGGTGGATTCGGGTCTGGCCTCAATGGGGTGCGTTGTGGTGGATGGCGTGGGCCATGGTGACGATGGAAAACCATGGGGAGGGGAATCCATGTGGGTGGACCATCAGGGATACGTACGCGCGTCACACCTTGAGCCCTTCGGCATCCCCGGCGGGGACGCCTCCGTTCATCATCCCGAGAGGATCGCGAGATGGCTCTGCAGGGAGGTGGGATGGGAGTTGGCGCTGGGGGATGAAAGGCTTGAGACCATCCTGGAGAAGACCCATGGAAGCTCGTTGATGACCTCCTCCATGGGGCGGCTGCTCGATGGGCTCTCCGCCCTGCTTCTCGGGGTCACCTGGAGGACGTACGACGGAGAGCCGGCGATAAGGCTCGAAGCCCTCCTGGGGAGGTCGAAGAACCCCTGGACGGAACCCTTCGACCACCCGGTCTGCGGTACCGGGATCGAGGTTACCTCCAGATGGAGAACGCTTCTGGAGGAGTTGTGGTCGGAAGGCGGCCCCCTCTCTCCGGGTTCGGCAGCGGACGATAAAGGCCTTCCCGACATCGCAATGGGGTTTGTGGAGAGCGTTGTTGGAGACCTTGTGGTGAAGGCCGCCAATGAGGCATTGGCAAAGGGATCCGTGGACGGGGAGGGGAGACCTTATGTGGGGATAACGGGAGGGGTCTCATACAATGTCCCGATCGTGATGGGCTTCCTCAGAAGCTGTGATAGGGTAGGTGCGAGGGCCGTTCTTCACTCGCGGGTACCCCCGGGCGACGGAGGGATCTCCGTGGGTCAGGCCGTAATGGCGGCATCACGGCTATAGTCGAGGGTGAGCCGCTTTCAACCGCAAAGGTGATAAATGTCCCCCCTTTCTACCGGGTCCATGTGCCTGGCCATCCCCGGAGAGGTCGTGGAGATGCTTGACGATAAAAGAGCAATGGTAGATTACGGCGGCACCCGCAGGGAGGTGGACATCACCTTCGTGAGGGCCGAGGTAGGAGAATGGGTGATCGTACACGCCGGTTTTGCCCTCCAGATCCTTGACGAGGAGGAGGCCAGGGAGACCCTCGCCCTGTGGGATGAGGCCTTATCCGTGATGGGGACGACCGAATAGGAGGATGGACCTTGCATGAGTTCACGATCGCATCCGGCATCGTAAATTCCCTCCTCGAGGCCCTCGGGGACTACCCCGGGGCCGAGAGGATCGATGAGGTCGATCTGGTCATCGGGGAGCTTTCCTTTGCAGGGATCGAGCAGGTTACGTACTGCTTCGGCGTGCTCATAGAGGAAAGGGAACGG
>JAUVLN010000171.1 GCA_030600725.1 Thermoplasmatota archaeon
AGCTCCTCCGCCTCCATTTTCTCCGGAAGCTCCTCCCCGAGCAGGTTCGTCAGCGCCTCCATCGCCTTATCGGGATCCTCCGTGGCATTGATGAACGCCTGAATGCTCAGCTCGAGGTATCTTCGTATCACGGAGGGTGAAAAGGAGATAAGGTAAAGAAGCCTTTTGGGTATCAGGGAGCGATATCCATGGAACCGCCAAAAAACCACCCCCGATACGTATCCCTCATGACAAGGGACAAGCTGGTGAGGGGATGGGAGGAGGGACTGGTGGCAACGCAGGGGTTGATCGCTCACGGCAGGGGGGAGGCGTTCGATTATCTCCTGGGAGAGAGGACCACGGAGGAGGGGGACCTTGCAGAAAAGGTAAGCGCTGCGATGCTCCTTCTGGCCGAGCATCCGGTGATCTCCGTCAACGGAAACGTGGGCGCCCTTGTACCGGAGGAGATCAGGCTGCTCTCGGATGCGCTGGACTGCCCGGTGGAGATCAACATATTCCACAGGACCGAGGAGAGGGTATCCACGCTTTCCGGGAGGATGCGGGATGTGGGGTGCGGGAAGGTACTTGGAGAGAGGCCGGACAGGGAGATCCCCGGCCTGGACCACGCCCGTGCGATGTGCACGGATGAGGGCATATTCACGGCGGATGTCGTTCTTGTCCCGCTGGAGGACGGGGACCGATGTCAGGCGTTGAAGGATATGGGGAAGAGGGTGATCACGATCGACCTGAACCCCCTCTCCAGGACCGCAAGATCTGCCGATGTCACCATCGTGGACAACCTCATCAGGGCGGTCCCCGCCGTTACGGCCTTTGTCCGATCCCTTGAGAAAGACCCCCACCTGTGGAAGGGGATAGTGGAGGGTTACGATAACATGGAGAACCTGGAAAACGTCCTGTCACGCATGGTCTCGACCCACCTTCTGGATTCGGGGAAATCATAGTCCAAAACGTATGTTGTGATACAATTATGCGTTTTGGACATATAGATTGCGAACATTGATTATAGGGAAAAGAGATTAATGTTCGCAACTATTAAATCAACCTGGTGGCTAATCCACCTACGGTAGAATTCCAATCGGAGGTATGTTAAATGGGACTATGGAAATGCATAGCATGCGGTTATGTCTACGACCCGTTAAAAGGCGACCCTGACGGAGGGGTGGATCCGGGCGTCGAGTTCGCGGATCTACCCGATGAGTGGATCTGCCCGATCTGCGGCGTGGGCAAGGATATGTTCGAGGAAACCTGATCGGGCCGTTTTGGAGGACACCTCATGGGAAGGTTTGGAGCCCATATGAGCATAGCCGGAGGACTGCTCCTCAGCATCGAAAGGGCAATTGACCTGAAACTGGATACGCTCCAGATATTCTCCAAGAACCAGAGGCAGTGGAAGGCGCCACCGCTTAAGGACGAGGAGGCTGATGCCTTCATATCCGCGATGCGCGGGAGCGGACTCTATCCGCTCGTCTGCCACGATTCCTACCTGATCAATCTGGGCAACCCCCGGGAGGAGCCGTTCCTCAGATCCGTGGATGCCTTCACCGACGAGCTGGTGCGAGCCGACCGCCTCGAGGTCGATCATCTGGTAATGCATCCTGGGTCCCACCTCAAATCGGGAGAGGAGGCGGGGCTGGACAGGATCGTTAAGGGGTTGGACCTCTCATGGTCCGGATTCGAGGAGAAGGGGGACAGCGGGAAGATCATGGTCCTGCTGGAGGCCACAGCAGGCCAGGGGACGAACCTGGGATACACGTTCGAACAGCTCGCCCGCATCAAGGAGAGCGTCTCCTTCGGGGAGAGGGTGGGGGTCTGCTTCGATACGTGCCACGTCTACGCCTCCGGATACGATATCAAGACGCCTGAGGGGTACGAGGATACCATGAATAGATTCGACGATGTGATCGGTCTTTCCAACCTCAAGGCGTTCCACCTGAACGATTCGATCAAGGGGTTGGGCTCCCGTGTGGACAGGCACACGCATATCGGGGAGGGAACCCTCGGTCCTGAACCGTTCGAGCTCATCGTGAACGACGGCCGGTTCGGGGAGATCCCGATGATACTCGAGACCCCTGGAGGAGAGATATACGACAGGAAGAACCTGGCACTCCTGCGCGGGCTGGTCCGTGGACCAAAGCAAAGGTGTTGACATACCATGGATATCCTTCTGAACGAGAAAAAGGTGGAGACAGGGGACGGGTCCACCCTGGAGGATGTCAGAAGGTCGCACAAGGCGGATGCGGACATAATGATCGTCAACGGCTTCCCGGCAGGCCCGGACCACATCCTTCACGATGGGGACAGCGTGGCGCTGATCAGGAGGGGGGAGATGATGGGGAAGGAGGAGCTCGAGGCATTGATGGCTGCAAGGCATACCCCCGGAGTCCATGCGAAGCTGAAGGGATCCTTTGTGGGGATCGCCGGAGCGGGAGGGCTGGGATCACACGTGGCCATGGCCCTTGTGAGGATAGGGGTGGGGAGGATCCTGATCGTTGATATGGACGTGGTGGAACCCTCCAACCTCAACAGGCAGCTGTACAGGATCGACCAGATAGGGGAGCCGAAGGTGGAGGCCCTGGCAAGGAACCTCAGGGAGGCGAACCCGTACGTCAGGATAGATATCCTGAACGAGGAGATAACGACCGATAACTGCGTGAAGATATTCCGGGAGTGCGACCTGGTCATCGAGGCGTTCGACACGCCAAAAGCGAAGGCGGACCTGATCAATACCATACTAACCCGGCTCCCGGAGATGAGGGTCGTGGCTGGCTCGGGATTGGCGGGATACGGATCAAGCAACACCATAAGGACGGAGAGGGTGGGGAGGCTGTACATCTGCGGGGACAGGCGGTCGGAAGCGGGAGAGGGCAGTGGCCTGATGGCCCCGAGGGTCATGATCACAGCAGGCCATCAGGCGAACCAGGCGGTCAGGATCCTCCTGGGCGAGGATGACGTGGGGTGAACATAGATAATAATCTCAATAGGTCATGTTCGCAACTATAACTATTAATCGAATAAGACCGAATTATGGTCATGATGGGCTCTCCCTCCAAATGCCCCTCCTGCGGAGAGGTGAATTCATCCGGTCTGGATTACTGCGCCATATGCGGCATCAGGTTCACCAGAGCCCGGCAGGGCAGTGGACCAAGCAGAAGAAAGGTGAGCAAGGAGGCGAAGCTGAAACTGAAGAGGGAGAAGAAGAGGGGCGAGCTCACCGAGCTCTTCAAGAGGAAGAAGATAACCCTTGAACAGTACAGAAAAGGTCTCAATAAGCTGGGATATACCACCGACATCGACAAGGCCGAGGAGTTCAAGAAGTTCATCAGATCACAGATAAAGGATCTCAAGAATATGAAGGTCCCGCCCCCCGGTGGGCCCACCGAAAGATACGATCCCTACGCATCGAAGGCGGAGCTCATGAGGGATAGGAGCGGGGACGTCATGACCGATTTCATGGTCAAACCAACCCCCGTGAACAGGAGGGAGATGGGGGCCGTTATGGATGCACCCTCCGGCGGCGGCCCCGGACATGGGCCCCTCTTCGCCGATTCACTATTTGCAAGGAAGCCTGAAGGTAGGATGTCGGCGCCGGGAGGATACGCGACCAGACCGGTGGCCGATAAGCCGAGGATAGGGGAGATAGTCAGGATGCCCGGGCTTGATAAAAGTCCCCCTACCCGTCCCCCTGACAGAATATCTCAACGCGGGAAGTTGAAGATGGTCTGGGACGATGAATCTGAGGATCCATCTGACCTTCGTAGAGGTGTCTACTCAGGTGACGATGAATCGGTAGATATCGAAGAGGAGGAGTTCGTGATCGACTTGGATTACGACGAAACGGAAGTTTCATCTGACCTTCTCGGCATTGACCTCGAAGAAGAGGAAGATGACTTCGAGATCGACCTCGATGAGTACTCCGAATTGGATGAGGAGAAGAAGGAGGTGAAGGTGTGGTGGGAGGACGAGGAGGACGACTGGTGGGACGAAGAGGGAGAAGGGGAATCCGGATGGTGGGACGATGAGGATTGGGAGCTGGAGGAGGATGACGAAGATGGGAAGGTAGAGAAGAGGAAGGCGGTTAAGGTGTCGTGGGAGGAGGAGGATGACGAGGACGAATTCGTGATCGACCTCGAAGAGGTAGATGAAGAGGAGTTCGTGATCGAAGCCTGACCCCCGGGATCACAGCCGGGCCCAGTACGGGACAAAAGTAAAATATCCCATTCCGATCATCTCCCCGTCAACCATAGAGGTGATACCAATGACCGAAGAGAAAAAGAAAAACAGTTCAGACGATGAGGAGACACCACAGGACGATGAGGAAAACCTCCGCCGTGCCCAGGAGGAGATGGCCAGGATGATGAGCTCTGTGAAGGAGGTGGCCATATCGAACATCTCCCTTCTAACCGCCCAGGCGTGGCATCACCTCGGCCTTGCCCCCATGTCAGGAGCAGCCGAGGCAGATGTGGACCTGCAGTCGGCCAAGATGGCGATCGACCTGCTCGAGGCGAACATCAGGATCCTGGAAGCCTCCCTTGAAGAGGAGATGGTCAAGGAGCTCAAACAGACCCTCATGAACCTGCAGCTCAACTATGTGAACAAGACCAAGGGTCAGTGAGATCCGCTCACCGATGACGGGGCGGCGCCCTTCTGACGCTAGCATTCAGCTCATCATCGAAACGGGGCCCGGGCCGCCTTGGTGGGGCCCTCCGGATACGATCTTCGCCCCTATTCTCCCTGTACCCCTCACCTCTTCTGGGAGGTGCACGCCTGATGCCCCCTCCCGGAGCTCCACCCTGGATCGGGGAGGATCGATCATCCTCCGGCTCCTCCTCTCCTCTCCTCCAGAAGTAGATCATCAGCAGTACGGCGCCTATGACGAAGAAGGCTACCGCGATGATCAACAGGTACCACGGCACCTCCTTCTCGCTGATCTCCCACTCAACCTCGTAATTCACAAGCGTTGCCCTTTCCAACACCTCGCCGGTGGACATCGCGGAATCCCGGTACAGGGCGATCACAACGTAGTAATCATCATGCTCTCCAAGGGTGATGGAACCGTCGAAGGAGGTGACGTTCCTCCTGGAGAAGGGGCTCACGACCTGAAACGTTGTATTCTGATCGGGGACCCCTTCGCCCGCCTTGATCGCCTCGAGGTCCACCTCCTCGCTCTCGATCCATGCGGACCTCGCCTCCTCGCCCTTGAGAAGGAACACCGATATGGGGTACCCTGTGGCCCCCGCCCCCACGGTTATCCTGATGCTGTCCCCCGAATCGAATCCTATCCAGGTCTCCTCGTAGTGGTCGATATCGATAAGGGCGGTCTCTTTTTTTATCTCACCCGACGCCGAGGGCAGGAGCAGGATAGGCCCGAGTATCACCATCAGGGAGATCGTGACCAATGCCGGTTTCCAGCGGTTCATA